>JAYUYB010000623.1:0-7962 GCA_043752655.1 Chloroflexota bacterium | reverse complement strand
GGTGGAGAGCATCGGCACCAACGGCCTGAAGGATGTGCTGCGCTCCTTCGCCCCGGATGTGATCATCTGCACCCACTTTCTGCCTATGGAGCTGCTGGTGCGCTACAAGCGTAACGCCCAGCTCCCCCAGCCGATCTACTGCGTGATCACCGACTTCGCCGCCCATACCTTCTGGACGTACACCGAGATCGATGGCTACTTTGTGGCCGACGATCAGACCCGCGACCAGCTGATCGCCCGCGGCGTGACGGCCTCTCAGATCACAGTGAGCGGCATCCCCGTGGCGCCCGCTATCAGCGAGCCCAAGGATGCCGTGGAGCTGCGCCATCGCTACGATCTGCCGGCCGAGGGCCGTGTGCTTACGCTCTTCGGCGGCGGGATGGACGACGACCGCGTGAGGATTATCGTGCAGGGCCTGCTCCGTAGCGAGGTGGAGGCTACGCTGCTGGTGGTGGCCGGGCGCAACGCGACGCTCGTGGCCAGCCTGGCCGATCTTGCGTCCACCCCGCGCCTGCAGCTCAAGATTCTTGGCTACATCGACTACGTCGATGACTTGATCGTCGCCAGCGATCTGGTGATCTCCAAGGCGGGCGGGCTGATCGTTAGCGAGGTGCTGGCGCGCGGCGTGCCGCTGGTGGTGATCGACCCCATCCCTGGCCAGGAGGAGTGGAACGCCGACTTTGTGGTGAGCTCGGGGGCGGGCGCCCAGCTGCGCATGGCCGCGTCGGTGCCGGCCACGGTGCAGCGGCTGCTCGGCCAGCCCCACCTGCTGGAAGAGATGCGCACCTGCGCCCGCAGCGCAGGCCGACCGCGCGCCGCCCAGGCGATCGCCGAGCAGGTGATCAACGAGAATACGCGGCGGCGTCACCAATAGTGGTGGAGCGCGCTCCGCCTTAGCGGCGACGTAAGGGAGTTTCATGCCACAGCAGCCGGTTGATGTGCTCTTTGCAATCTCGGACACCGGCGGCGGCCACCGTAGCGCGGCTGTCGCCCTCAGTGCCGCCTTCGACCAGGCCAGCGGCGGCTCGCTCGCCTGGAGCATCGACGATATTCTACGCCTCACCGACCTGCCGGGGGTGCGCGGTGCCCCCGACTTCTACGACCAGCTCTCGACGCGCTGGCTGCGCCTCTACGACCTGACGTTTCAGCTCACCAACACCACCCGCACCGTCGATCTGCTCTCGCGCTTGGTCTTCCTTACGGCGCGCCGCAACCTCACGCGCCTGCTGGTGGAGCGCCGCCCGAGCCTCGTGGTCTCTACGCACCCGCTCGTTCATCGGCTGGTGGTGGCGGTGCGGCGCGCAAAGCGCCTGCCCTTCCGTGTGATCACGGTTGTCACCGATCTGGTAAGCCTGCACGCCTCGTGGACCTACCCTGGCGTGGATCTGGCCCTGGTGCCCACCGACGAGGCCTTCCAGATTATGTACCGCCGTGGGATGCGGCCCACCCAGCTGCAGCGCACTGGCTTCCCCGTCCACCCCAAATTCGTGGCCTACAACCTCGGGCAGCGCGAGTCGCGGCTGGCACTAGGGCTAGACCCCGACAAGTTCACGCTGCTGGTGACAGCTGGCGGGGTGGGCTCGGGGCGACTATCCGAGCTGGTGCTGGAGCTAGAGCGCTGCTTTCCCACACAGCAGTTGCTCGTGATCACCGGCAAGAACAAGGCGATCCATGAGGAGCTTGCGCGGCGCGTGCGCTCGCGCCACAGCCACATCTACGGCTTCGTGAATAACATGGAGGCGCTGATGGCGGCGAGCGACCTGGTGGTGACAAAGGCGGGGCCGGGCACGCTGATGGAGGCCCTGGTGATGCGCAAGCCGGTGATCGTCACCGAGGCGGTGGGCATGCAGGAGCGCGGCAACATCGACTTCGTGCTGAACTACGAGCTTGGGCTGTTCTGCCCCACCAACGAGCGCATCGTGGGTGCCGTGCGCGAGCTAGAGAGCCCACAGCGCCGGGCCGAGACGGTGCTTCGCCTGGAGGGCGCCGTGCCCCGCGACGGCTCGGCCCAGATCGCCCAGGTGATGATGGAGCAGCTTACCCTGGTGGACAACCCACCAGCAGGCGCGAGCGCACACCGCCATCAGGGTCTGCTCAGCTTCCCGCGCTGGGGGCGGCGGCTCACGCGGGGTCGGCGCTGAGTTTATCCACAGATGCCACAGATTTCCGATCCATTGTCTGGCCGGAAATGGGCGGGAAATCTGTGGATAAGTAGCTAGCGGATCGTCTGCGCAGCAACCGAGCCGCTGGGCGCGGGCGCGGGGTCGAAGGGCATAGCGCGGATGATCACGCGCTGCGTGTACCTGTCGGGGCCGGTGAGCGGCCAGCAGGTGACGAGCGTGATCAGCTCGTGGTCGCTGGGCGCGATCAGCTGCGCGTTGGCGGCGCGCTGCTCCTGCGTCGCGCCCGTCTCGGTGACGATCACGCGCTCCTGTACGGTGTAGCGGAACTGACGCCCGGCGCTGTAGACAATGATCGGCTCGCCGGGATGCACGTAGTAGAGATCGCGGAAGACCTTGCCGAAGCCGCCGGCGTGGCCTGCGAGCACCACGTTGCCGCCCTCGCCGGGGTTAGCCGAGCCCTGGTGCTGGCCCACAGCGTACTCGGCCACCTGCCACACCGCCACCTGCTGCCCACCCTGCGCCTCCAGCTGCCAGCCCACCTCGATCACCTTCGAGTCTAGCTTGATGCTCGGGATGACGATGCGCTCCACACTGGAGCTATGGGCGGCCATGGTTGCGCTGGGCGGCGCGGAGACGATCTGGCCCTCGCTGTTCAGCACGGGGGCTTGAAACGCGGGCAAGTCGGCGGCGGGTCGCTCGGCGGCGGTGTGGGGCGCCACGCTGAGGGTGTCGCTGCTGAGGGCGGCCGGCGGCGCGCCCATTAGTGTACGGGGCGCGTCGATGTCGCTATCGCCGCGCGCGGCCATGCGCTGATAGTCGGCCTGGGCATAGAGCCCGCCGACATAGAGCAGCAGGTAGAGCCCGCCGATCAGCATCAGGTTACCGAGCGTCCAGAAGAGGTGACGCCGCTTGGTGGCGGGCATTACACCATGTTGGATTGCCGATTTTGGATTTTGGATTGCTGTATGCTGCATCATACTCTGGCATGTACGGGCCGCAGCGTGTGGCGGATGCTTCGAGTATAGCATCGTGGCGTGTCGGCTGCCAGAGCAGAATAGCGTCTGGACCACGAAGGTCGCGAACATATACGAAAGGCGCGAAGCAGGAGGTTCGCGCCTTTCGAAGAGATTACTGTAGTGCGTGGCGCCAAAGGCCAGCAGTATGGAGGTTCGCTAGGCGGCGCTGGTGGGCTCGCCGCCGTTGAGGCGAACGAGTGAGGCGCGCAGCTGGGCGAGATCCTCGTCGGACAGGCGGATGAGGGCGGGGTCGGCCGGGTGGGACGCCTCGCTGAGCAGCATGAGCGCGCGCAGCGCCATCGGCCAGATAAGCTCGTGCGTAGGCTCACCGGGTTGGGCGCGGTGGAACGTCAGAAGCTGAGGTTGTGTGTCCGGGCGATGCGCGGAGGTCATAGGTGCTCCTCTGTAGCAAGTATTCCTAGCAGTTTATCGCTTTGGCCCAGACGAGTCAAGAGCAAAGCGCCTGCGCGCCTGCGGGGTGGGGCGTATGGTGGCGGCCCAGGCGGGGCAGCGGGCGGCTGAAGGCGCGTCACCGGGGCGCTTCGCGCCGCGCGTCGGCCTGCGCCGACACCGTGCTGCGTCCACGTCGGCGGACGCGCGGCCGCAGGCCCGGCCGGCGCGGCGTTCAGCCGTCGGCCATTGCACACCGCGCCCACTTGCGCAGCGGCGGCGAATCGCGCATCATGAGCGTCTCATCCAGGCAAGCGCCCACGTAGGCTCGAGGCCGGCGCGGCGCAAGGAGCTTGTGTTATGCAGCGACGTCGCCCGCGCCCGCCCCGATCCGACCGCCACACCCGTAGGCTGCTCCGTGCGCTGCTCGCCCTCTACCAGCTCTTGCGCACGCCGCGCCCCATCGATAGCCTGCTCCAGTCCATCCTCGACACTGCTATCGCCTGCGTGCCAGGCGCCCAGCGTGGCAGCCTGATGCTGCGCGAGGGGCAGAGCCTTGTCTACCACGCCGCGTATGGCTACAATCTGGCTGCCCTCCAGCAGGTGCGCTTCCCGGCCAGCGAGATCCACGAGCTGCTCGGCGGCTCGCGCGTGGTGCAGGTCTACGACTATCTTACCTGGGATGAGCACCTCCTGTCGCCAGAGATGAACCGGGTCCTCAAGGAGCACGGCAAGGTTGATCAGATCCGGCGCTCGCTGGTGAGCACTATCCACGTCGGCGGGAAGTTTTATGGCTCTGTGGTCCTCGACAACCTGCGCAGCCACGCGCCCTTCCCGCCCGAGGCCGAGACCCTCGCCCGGCTTTTAGCCGAGCAGGCCGGCATGCTGCTGGACCAGGCCCTGCTTGTGGAGCAGCTGCGACAGACCAGCGCCCAGCTGATCGAGGCTGAGCGGCTGGGCTCGCTTGGCCGCTTCATCGCCAGCATCGCCCACGAGATCAACAACCCGCTTACCGCAGTGATGGGCTACGCCGACTTTCTTACCCAGGCCAAGCTCGACGCTGACTCTGCCGCCATGCTCGTGCAGCTCCGCCGCGGCGCCGAGCGTGTCCGCCTGATCGTGCGCAATCTCCAGCTGTTCGCGCGCCAGCAGAAGAGCGGCGTGAGCCAGGTAAACCTCAATCTGCTCGTCGAGCAGACGATCACGCTGATGCGCAGCGAGCTCGCCCACGACCTGATCGAGATTACGCTGCGCCTTGATCCCGACCTGCCCTACACCTGGGGCGATGGCGGCCAGCTTAGCCAGGTGCTCCTGAACCTGCTGATCAACGCGCAGCACGCCCTGCTGCTCCGCTCGCCCCCCCGCGAGCTTAGCGTGGAGACGGCCCTGGCCACCGGCGAGGGCGGCCATCGTCTGCTGCTCGTTGTAGCCGATAACGGCCCCGGTATAGCGCCCGAGCTGCGCGGCCGTATCTTCGAGCCATTTTTCACTACCAAGTCGGCTGGCCAGGGCACCGGCCTCGGGTTGAGCATCTGCCAGAACATCGTGGTGGCCCACGGCGGCCTGCTCAGTGTGGCCCCTGTGCCCGCCGGGGGCGCCAGCTTCAGCGTTGATCTGCCGCTGCGCGCAATGCCCGATGTGGCGCCCCTGCCGCCGCCAGAGCCGCTTAGCAGCGCGCCGCGTCCCAGCGGCCTGCGCGTGCTGCTGATCGACGACGACCCCGCCGTGGTGGATGTGGTGCTGCGCTCGCTGGAGCTGGCGAACAGCGTGGAGGCCGCCACAAGCGGCGCGGAGGGGCTGCGGCTTGCCCTAGAAGGCGCCTACGATCTGCTGATCTGTGATCTGCGCATGCCGGATCTCGACGGGCTTGAGCTCTTTGTGCGGCTCGTTGCAGCTCGCCCCGAGCTCGCAGCCCGTGTGCTCTTCATCAGCGGCGACACCAACAGCGCCGCCACGCGCGGGCGCCTCGCGGCCACCGGCCGCCCCCTGCTCACCAAGCCCTTTCGGCCCGAGGAGCTCTATGCGGCGATTGCGGCGCTGGGATAGCCAGGAAGGACGGTGGACGGTAGACGGTAGACGGTATCGAAGCAATACGCGCGTGGAGCCGTTGTGCGGGCCACCGTCCACCGTCTACCGTCCACCGTCTACCGTCCCTTCGCCGCGCGCCAGAGCTTCTCTGAGCGCAGCGGGATGTCGACGTGGCGCACGCCGAGGTGAGAGAGCGCGTCGATCACGGCGTTGGCGATGGCAGGCGTGGAGCCGATCGTGGCAGCCTCGCCGATGCCCTTCACCCCCAGCGGGTTGAGCGGTGTGGGCGTCTCGGTCTTGTCGAGCGTAAAGCTCGGGAACAGCTCGGCGCGCGGGATGGCGTAGTCCATCAGCGAGCCGCTGAGCAGCTGGCCGTTCTCGTCGTACACAACCTCTTCCAGCAGAGCCTGGGCGATGCCCTGAGCCAGGCCGCCATGCACCTGGCCCGCCACGATGATCGGGCTGATGCGTGGGCCGCAGTCGTCGACCGAGAAGTAGTTGCGGATGCGCACCACGCCCGTCTCCACGTCTACCTCGACCACGGCCACGTGGGCGCCGAAGGGGTAGATCAGCTCGGCGGGGCGAAAGTAGTCGGTGGCCTCCAGGCCGGTGTCGATCTCGGGCGGGAGCTTGGTGCTGTAGGCCCGCTTCGCGATCTGGGCCAGGCTGAGGGCGCTGTCGGGGGTGCCGCGCACCTGGTAGCGCCCCTCGAACAGCTCCACATCGTCGAGGTTGGCCTCTAGCACGTGGGCCGCGATCTGGCGCGCCTTCTCGCGGATCTTCGCCGCCGCCCGCATTAGGGCGCCGCCGCCCACCGCCAGCGAGCGCGAGCCCATTGTGCCGACGCCCATTGGCGTGCTTGCGGTGTCGCCGTGGCGCACCACGATCTTTTCAAAATCCGCGCCGATCTGGTCGGACACGATCTGCGCAAACGTCGTGCCGGTGCCCTGGCCGTGGGGCGAGATGCCCGTGGTGATCGTCACCGTGCCGCTTGGCTCTACCTTGATCTGCGCGCTCTCGTACGGCCCAAAGCCGCACATCTCCACGTAGCAGGCGATGCCGATGCCGAGCAGGGGAGGCCGTGAGACCGGAAGACCGGGAGACAAGGAGACCGGGAGACCGGGAGCGCCTAGCGGAGTATCAGAGCTATCTCCTTGTCTCCTTGTCTCCTTGTCTCCTTGTCTCCTCGCCGCCTGCTCCGCCCGCAGCTCGTCGTACTTTGAGATCTCCAGAGCTTTGGTGAGCGCCCGGTCGTACTCGCCGCTGTCGTAGGTAAGGCCCGTGGGCGTTTTGTAGGGGAATGCCTCGGGCGGGATGAAGTTCTTGCGGCGCACGGCTACAGGGTCGAGGCCCAGCTCGTCGGCCACGCAGTCCATCAGTCGCTCGATGTAGTAGGCCGCCTCGGGCCGCCCCGCGCCACGGTACGCCGCCACCGGCGTGGTGTTGGTGTAGACCGTCGTGGCCTCAAGATCCACGTTAGGAATCTTGTAGACGCCGATCGCCATCGCGGTGGTGAGGTCGGGCAGGCCAGGCGCCAGCGGGTAGGCCCCGAGGTCGGCGATGATGCGCATCTTCAAGGCACTCACTGTGCCGTCGGCCGCCACGGCGGCCTCCAGCTCGGCCACCTGGCCGCGACCGTGGGTGGTTGCAAGCACATGCTCCAGGCGATCCTCTACCCAGCGCACTGGCGAGTCGAGCCGCATGGCGAGCGCGGCGCAGAGCGCATCCTCGGGGTAGATGCCGATCTTCACGCCGAAGCCGCCGCCCACGTCCGGGGCGATCACGCGCACCTGGCTCTCGCTCAGGCGCAGCACGGCGGCCGCCTCGCTGCGGATCTGGTGCGGCGTCTGAGTGCTGGTGTAGATCGTCACGCCGCCGGTGGCCGGGTCGGGCGCGGCGGCTACTGCGCGGCCCTCTAGCGGAAAGCCGAACAGGCGCTGGTTGACCATGCGCTGCCGCACAATCCGATAGGCGCTGGCGAAGGCTGCGTCCACGTCGCCCCGCTGGCGGCGGCGGGTGTGATCGATATTATTCGGCAGGTTCTCGAACAGGCGTGGGGCGTCGGGCGCGCCGGCCGTTAGCAGGTCGGCTGCGACGGGCAGGGGCGCGTAGTCTACCTCGATGGCCTGCGCGGCGTCCACGGCGATCGCATACTGCTCAGCCACCACGGCCACCACGGCCTCGCCCACGTGGCGCACGCGCTCCACGGCCAGGGTGAAGCGGGTGCGGCCGGTGTAGGCGTGCTCACCCCCGCCGCCTTCGCCGGAGCTGGCCAGCGGCAGCGGGTCGATCACGCCCAGCAGGTCGCGCCCGCTGATCACCGCCACCACGCCGGGCATGGCCAGGGCGGCGCTGGCGTCGATGCTGCGCAGCTCGGCGTGGGCGTGCGGGCTGCGTAGCAGCAC
>JAYUYB010000622.1:0-7976 GCA_043752655.1 Chloroflexota bacterium | reverse complement strand
GGAGCGGCTCCATCGCCAGCTCGTCGCTGAGGGCCTGGCGGCAGCGGCTGTAGCTGCGCAGGGCTTGGGAGCGGCTACCGGCGCGGGCGTGGGCGCGCATCAGGCTCTGGTAGGCCTCCTCGTAGGTGCGGTCGCGTCGCAGCACTTGCTCGCAGATCTGCACCGCCT
The DNA here is from genome assembly GCA_043752655.1 of Chloroflexota bacterium. Classification (GTDB taxonomy): domain Bacteria; phylum Chloroflexota; class Chloroflexia; order Chloroflexales; family Chloroflexaceae; genus OHK40. Next base: position 7,808 of record JAYUYB010000622.1, on the reverse strand, counting down.
GGGCCTGGTCGCCCTCGTGGCTCAGGCGCTCGGCGTAGCTTACCGCCGTGGCGAGGTAGCGGGCCAGCAGGCGCTCGCGCTCCTCGCTGGTCCAGGGGTCGTAAAGCGCCTCGGCGAGATAATCGCCCTTGTAGAGCTGGACGGCGATCTGGGCGTTGCGGCGGGTAACGTCGGGGTCGTCGCCGCTGGCGCCGACGGTGGTGCGCAGCTCGAACTCGTCCACATCGATCCAGACGCCGTAGGAGGGCGCGAAGCTGTAGGCGAGGCCTTGGCGGCGGATGAAGAAGGGTGCCACGCGCGGCGGGCGGGCGGGCTCGAGGGCGGCGTTCAGCGCGTTGAGCGTAACCTTGAATTGGCGCTCGGCGGCATCGAGCTCGGCGTCGGGCCAGAGCCAGGCGCAGATCTGCTCGCGCTGCACCCAGTGGCCGCGCTGGGTGAGCAGCAGCTGCACAAGCTGGCGGGCCTTCTCGCGCTGCCACTCGCGGGCCTGGATCTCCTGCGGCCCGCGCCAGATGCGGAAGCTGCCGAGCAGCTGCACGCGCAGCGTGAAGCCGGGGTGATACTCGTCCACGGTGTCGTCGGCGGCGATGGTGGGGAAGCCCTGGCGCAGGAGCTGGCGGGCCTGCTCGGCGTGGCCGGGCAGGGCGCGCCCGCGCAGCAGCAGCGGCACGACGGTGGCCATATCACGCGGGCCAAACAGGCTGGGCGCCACGAGCACGCCCGTGTAGCCCAGCTGGGCCACGCGCTCCAGCAGCAGCGCCAGCTGCGCGTCGGCGGTGGCGAAATCGCCCTGGCGCAGAGTGTGCAGCGCGCACCAGAGCGTCACCATCGTCTGGCCGTAGGCGTCGCCGCCGCGCGCAAAGCGCTGGCGCGCCTGCTCCAGCCAGGCGTCGGCCCGCTGGTCGCCGGCGGCAACGGCGGCGCCGGCGAGGGCGAGCAGGATGAGCGCGGCGGTCCACTCGTCGCCAGAGGTGGCGGCGATCTGGAGGCCCTCGGTGGCGGCGGCCTCGGCGCGCTCAAGGTCGCTGCTGTGGCCGTAGAGCAGGGCGAGGCCGAGCAGGCCCTCGGCGCGGGTGCGGGCCACGCCAACCGACTGGATCAGGCGCATGCCATCGTTGTAGCGCTGGAGGGCAGGCGCCAGGTCGCCTGGGGCCACCAGCTGGTAGGCGTGGCCAAGGCGCAGCTGGGCGATGGCCTCGGTGATGCGCGCGCCGAGCAGCTGGGCCTCGACGAGGCCGCGCCGGGCCATTGCCAGGGCGCGCGGGCCGCTGCCCAGCAGGGCGTAGACGAGCGCCAGCAGCAGCACTGGCTCGCGGTGGGCGCTAGGCCGCGCGGCGCTGCCCGCCTGGCTCTCCGCCCAGAGCTGGGCCTCCAGCTGCTGGCGCGCCTCGCCCAGTCGGCCGGCGCGCAGGAGCAGGCGGGGGGGGGAGGAGGGGGGAGCGGGGACAAGGAGACCGGGAGACCGGGAGACCGGGAGACCGGGAGACTGGGAGACCGGGAGACCGGGAGACCGGGAGCGCTCATCGGCGCCGTCAGGTGTCTCCTTGTCTCCTTGTCTCCTTGTCTCCTTGTCTCCTTGTCTCCGATCCGCAGCGCGCTCAAGGATCAGGGCGATGTCGGAGCGGCCGCGATTGGCCCAGTTCTCGGCCTGCATGCGCAGCAGCGTGGCCCGCTCGCTGGCCCGCTCGGGCGGCAGCAGCTTGAAGGCGCGCTTGAGCAGATCGGTGGCGAGGGCGGGCTGCACGGTGTCGAGGTAGACCTCGGCGAGCCCGCGCAGAGTACGCACCTGGCCGTCGAGGTCGCCGCTGGCGGCGTAAATGCGCTCGGCGGCGGCCTCGGCCTGGAGCGCTTCGTCGTAGCTGCCAAGCTGGCGCAGGGCGGCGGCGCGTAGCTCCAGCAGGCGCGGGTGGTCGCGCAGGGCGCCCGGCAGGCGCCGCACCCAGTCGAGCAGGCGCGCGGGCTGGCCGGTGGCAAGGAGCGCCGGCGCAGCCTCGATGGCCGCGTCCATGGCGGCAAGCTCGTCGCCGGCCTTGAGCAGGTGATACAGGCGGCCCTCGGTGTCGCTGGTGGCGTGGGCGAAGGTGGCGGCGCGGCGGTGGAGCTCGGGCCAGGCGGCCAGCGCGCGCTGGGCGCGGCGCTCCAGGCAGGCGTGGAAGAGCGGCTGGAAGCGCAGCACGCCGTCGGCGTCGTGCTCCAGGTAGAGGCGGCGGCGGCGCAGCTCGGCGAGCTGTGGCTCAGGGGGCTCGCCACCAAGCAGCAGCGCGCAGAAGGGCGGGTCGAGGCGGCGCAGGACTGCGACGGTGAGCAAGAAGCGCTGTAGGCCATCGGGAAGCTCGGCGAGCACCTCGTGGGCGAAGAAGGCGTCCAGGGGCGCGGGGCCGCGCAGGCCCACGGCGGCGCGCCAGTCGTCGGCGCCGAGGGCGGCCTGAAGCGCCAGCGGCCAGCCGCGCGTCTCGGCGACGAGGCTGTCGAGCACGGTCGGGCTCTCGGCGGGGAGTGGCTGGCCGGCCAGCGCGAAGAGCGCGCGCGTCTCGGCGAGGTCGAAGGCGAGCTCGGCGGGGCCGACGGCGAGCAGCTCGCCGCGCAGGCGGGCGTGGTCGACGGCGGCGAGGGCGGGCTCGACACGTGAGGCCAGAGTGATGTGCAGGCGCAGGGGCTGGATGGCGAGTAGATGCTCCACGACGGCCCGCAGCTCGGGGCGCTCGTCGGCTAGGTGGTAGTCGTCGAGCACTAGGAGCGTGTCGTCGTCGAGGGTGGCGGCAAGCTCGTTGACGAGCGTCTCCAGGGCGAGGCGCTGCTCGCCGGGGCCGGGGTCGAGGGCGGCGGCGATGCGGGCCTCGTCGAGCGGGGCGACGGGGCGAAAGGCGGCGGCGAGGTGGCGGATCAGCAGGGCGGGGTCGTCGCCGGCGCGGGCGCGGCACCAGACGGCGGGCCAGCCACCGTTGGCGGCGAGGGCGGCGAGCGCGGTGGTCTTGCCGCTGCCAGCGGGCGCGACGAGCAGACAGAGGGGGTAGTCGAGGGCGGCGGCGAGGCACGCCTCAACCCGCTGGCGGCGCAGGAGCCGCGTCTGCTGGGCGGGGGGCGCGAGCCTGATGAGGAGCAGGTCGCTACGCGGCTGGCCAGCGAACTCTGCCGTAACTGCCGATGCTACCATACGAAGGGTACAGGCTACAGGGTACGGGGTACAGGGTAGGACGACGTCATGGTCGGGAGGCGGGTCCGGACGCGTCGGCGCAGGCCGACGCGCGGCCGCAGGCACTGCCGCTGCGGTTTCAACCGCCGGGTTCTGGCAACAGCGCCGACCAGAACGGATGGCGTCCTGCTGCGAACGATAATCTGCGTCATCTGTGTCATCTGCGAATAACTTGCATGGGGGAGGCGCGACGATGAGCGACGATGAGCGGCGGCTGGCGCTACTGCGCTCGGTGCGGGCATGGAACGAGCTGCTGGCGGCCAGCACCGACATGGCCTTCGACGCGGTGCTGAGGAATTGGGACTACAGCCGCAGCCTGCGCGGCTCGACGGAGCAGGCCATCGCCGACACTGTGCGGCTCCAGCAGCGCCTGAGCAGCGAGATGCTCCAGGCCTGGAAGGGCTACGCGGGCGAGCCGAAAGACGATGGGAAGTAGGATCACATATAGACGCCGCCGTTTACATTGATCTGCTGGCCGGTGACATAATCACCGTCGGCGGCGAGGAAGAGCACGGCCTTGGCGATCTCCTCGGGCATGCCGAAGCGGCCCATGGGGATCTTGGCCTTGATCTGATCCTGCACGTTCTCGGGCACCTTGGCGAGCATATCCGTGAGCGTGAAGCCGGGGGCGAGCGCATTCACGGTGATATTGTAGCGGGCCAGCTCTAGCGCCGCCGTCTTGGTGAAGGCGATGATGCCGCCCTTGCTGGCGCCGTAGTTGGCCTGGCCGAAGTTACCGGCCTGGCCCACATACGAGCTGATGTTGATGATCCGGCCAAACTGCTGGTTGATCATCACGGGCATTGCGGCGGTGGTGCAATAGTAGACGCTGTTGAGGTTGTTGTTGATCACCGAGGTCCAGTCCTCGTCGGTGAGCTTGCGCAGCGTGCGGTCCCGGGTGATGCCGGCGTTGTTCACGAGCACATCGAGGCGGCCCCACTGCTCGGCGACGTGGGTGACCATGCCGCGCGCCTGCTCGGCGACGCTCACATCGCCCTGGAGCGCAAGGTACTGGTTGCCATCGTCGGCGCTCTGGCCGTGCTCGCCGCGGGCGGCGACCATGGCGTCGATCACCTCGTGGGCGGCGGCCTCGTTGCTGAAGTAGTTGATCGCCACCCGCGCGCCCTCGGCGGCCAGGGCGAGCGCAATTGCGCGCCCGATCCCGCGCGAGCCACCGCTCACAAAGGCCACCCGCCCATCAAGCTTGCCCATGGATCGTCTCCTTCATTGGAGTGCTGACTAACGAGTGCTGAGTGCTGAGTCCTGGCGGGGGCATTACATGCCAATAGCTACGCGACGCTCGCGCACTCAGTACTTGCTCGTCTAGAGTCGCTCGAAGATAGCGGCGATGCCCTGGCCGCCGCCGATGCACATAGTGACCAGGGCGTAGCGGGCGCCGCTGCGCTGGAGCTCGTGGACGGCCTTGACGGTGAGGATGCAGCCGGTGGCTCCGACCGGGTGGCCCAGCGAGATGCCGCTGCCGTTCGGGTTGGTCTTCTCCGCAGGCAGTTCCAGATCCTTGGAGACAGCGAGGGCCTGGGCGGCGAAGGCCTCGTTTACCTCGAACAGGTCGATCTGATCGATGCGCAGACCCGTGCGCTCCAGCAGGCGGCGCACGGCGGGCACGGGGCCGATGCCCATGTACCTCGGCTCCACGCCGGCGTGGGCGTAGCCAACCAGGCGGGCGAGCGGCTTGTAGCCACGGCGCTCAGCGGCGCCGCGCTCCATCAGCACCACGGCGGCGGCGGCATCGTTGATGCTGGAGGCGTTGCCGGCGGTGACGCTGCCGTCCTTCTGGAAGACGGGCCGCAGCTTGGCCATACGCTCCAGGCTGGCGTCGCGGCGCACATTCTCGTCGTTGTCGAATAGCTGCGTGCCGCCCTTCACCTTCAGCTCAATCGGCACGATCTGATCTTTGAAGCGGCCCGCGTCGATAGCGGCGGCGGCGCGGGCATGGCTCTGCACCGCGAGGGCATCCTGTTCCTCACGCGAGATCGCCCACTTGGCGGCCACATTCTCGGCGGTGATGCCCATGTGGCAGTCGTCGAAGGGGTCGGTGAGGGCGCCGACCATCATGTCGACCATTTTGGCGTCGCTCATGCGGGCGCCCCAGCGCATGGTGGGGACCGTGTAGGGGCCGCGGCTCATCACCTCGGCGCCGCCAGCCACGGCGGCATCGGCGTCGCCCAGCATAATCGCCTGGGCGGCAGAGACGATCGCCTGGAGGCCGCTGCCGCAGAGGCGGTTGAGCGTGAGCGCGGGCGTCTCGACAGGCAGGCCGCCGCGCACCGCCGCGTAGCGGGCCAGGTAGAGATCATGCGGCTCGGTGTTGATCACGTGGCCGAAGACCACATGCTCAACCTCGTGGGGGGCGATGCCGGCGCGTGCCACGGCCTGGCGCACCACGGTGGCGGCAAGCTCGCTGGGCGGCTGATCCTTTAGGCTGCCGCCGAATGAACCGATCGCGGTGCGCACCCCGCTGAGGATCACGACCTCACGTTGGCTGCTCATTCGACCTCCTCGTCGGCCCGCCCGTATGGCGGGCGCAAATTGTGCGGGCTGGGTAGGCTGGTATTATAGCAGGGAATGTGGGCGGGCTGCGTAAGGTAACTCATCCGTAACCAGCTATGCTATAGTGCAACATCCGGCCCGCTCAGAACCAACCCTTTCCACTTGTCCAGGAGATAGTCGATGGCCGAGCGCAGCGAGGCGGCAGGCAGTGTGATCCTTCGGGATGGCCGCAGGGCGACGATCCGCCCGCTCACAGAGGATGATCGCCCGGCGTTGGCGAGCTTTGGCCAGAGCCTCTCCAAGAACGACCTGCTCTACCTTGAGGACGACTTCACCAACCCCGACATCATTGCGCGGCTGGCCTTCGCCTCCAGGGCCGAGAACTGGCGCCAGATCGTGGCCGTGTTGGATGATAGAACCCTGGTGGCCTGGGCGGCGGCCCTGCGCATCCCCGGCTGGTCGTACCATGTCGCCAACGTCCGCCTGGTTGTCTCGCCGCTCTGCCGCCGCAGCGGCCTTGGCATGAAGCTGGCCCAGGAGATCGTGGACGCCGCGCGCGAGCTTGGGGTCGCCAAGGTGACAGTCAACATGCTCGCCGCGCAGACCGGCGGCCAGGCGATCTTCAGCCACCTCGGCTTTATGGTGGAGGGCAAGCTCGCCCGCCACGCCAGCGACCGCAACGGCGACCTGCACGATATCGTCCTGATGTCGGCCTACGTGCAGGTCTCAGCCGGGAACGATCAGCCAGCGGACTGATACAGCGGGATGTCAGCGACGGCATAGAATACCGGGATGCCGCGCTCCTGCGCCAGCCGGACATCGTTATCCGCGCCTTTGGAGGCGCCGGGCAAGCGCAGGATGGCGTCGCAACGCTCAATCAGGCGTCCGGCCGTTGGGTGCAAGATCTGATCGTACAGTGCATCGCCAACCGTTGCGCCGCCTGCCACATGCCAGATCGGCAGCGCCACCCACTCGCCGATCATCGGCACATGGCCCGCCTGGAAGATCGGCCACGCGGCTTGCTCTAGTCGCTGTAAGTTCGCGGCCATCTTCTGCGGGTCGTCGTCGGTTCCGCTGCGGTAGGGGCCGGCGATCAGGATCAGCATGCGTTTGGGGGTAGGCATTGGCATCGCTCCGAATGTACAAAGCAGGGTACCACGCGCAAGTATTGCACGATTATTCACGATTTACCGTGATAATGCACGAAAATAACTATATCACGGTAATACGCGCACTGTCAATGATTTTCGTGCAACAATACGGACTGCGTGCGCTGGATTGCCGCAGCGCGCTTGCAGGGATGCGCCCATGCTAACCAGCCAGCGGAAGCAGCACATTCTCGAGGTGCTGCGGCGTGATGGGCAGGTGGTCGCCAAGCGGCTCAGCCAGGAGCTCGGGTTGTCGGAGGACACGATCCGGCGCGATCTGCGCGAGCTGGCGCAGGATGGCTTGCTACAGCGAGTGCATGGCGGCGCGCTACCCGCCTCGCCTGCGGTTGTCGATTTTGCCGGGCGCGAAGAGCTCTCGATCGATGCGAAGCGCATGATCGGGCGCGCAGCGGCGCTGCTGATCAAGGATGGCCAGGTGGTCTTTGTTGATGGCGGCACAACTGCGGTTCAGCTTGTGCGCCAGCTGCCACGGGCGCTGCGCGCCACCATCGTGACCCACAGCGCGCGGATTGCAGTTGAGCTAGTGGCGCACCCGCATGTTGAGGTCATCCTGATCGGTGGGCGCTTGTTCAAGCACTCAATCGTCTCGGTGGGCGCAGTGGCCTTGGAAGCTATTAGCCACATTCGCGCAGACATGTATTTTATGGGTGTGACAGGCATCCACCCCGACGCAGGGTTGAGCACAGGCGATCTTGAAGAGGCCTACGTGAAGCAGGCATTCTGCAAACGCGCAGCGGACACCTACGTGCTGGCATCGCAAGAGAAGCTAGGCGCGGCGTCGCAGTATGTCGTGGTGGCGCTTACAGAGGTCAGTGGCCTGATTGTTGATGCGGCTGTCTCAGACGAGGTGCTGCTGCCCTACCGTACACTCGGGCTGAACATTATCCGAGCCGCCTAAGGCAGATTGCAGGTTGCAGGTTGCAGATTGTGCGCTA
>JAYUYB010000621.1:0-3236 GCA_043752655.1 Chloroflexota bacterium | reverse complement strand
CGGCCGCGCGTCGGCCTGCGCCGACGCGTCCGGACCCGCCCGCGCAGGCGGGCGCCCGGCGCAGCGCGCCCCCACGGCGCGCGTTCACGCGCCCGCCTCCCGACCATGACGTAGCCCTATGGCGCGTGGGTGTTGCAGGGCTCACGCCCATCACGCGATCGCCTGGCGCCAGGAAGCTCTTACGCCGTACCCGCCACCGTTGTGGCCAGCACTTGGGCGGCCCCCGCCGCGCGTAGTGCGGCCTCGACGGCGGGGCGCGTCTGCGGCGTTACGAGGGCGAGCATCACGCCGCCCCAGCCTGCGCCAGAGAGCTTAGCGCCCAGCGCCCCCGCCGCCCGCGCCGCCGCCACGAGCCGCTCTAGCTGGGGCGACGAGACGCCGAGCTGCTCCAGCAGGCGCTGGTTGCTGTCGAGCAGCCGGCCAAGCAGGGCGCTGTCGCCGACGGCTAACGCGATGCGCGCCTCGGCCACCAGCGCGCCGATGGCGTCGAAGCGCGCCTCGTAGACGGCGGGCTCGGCCTGCCAGCGCTCGCGCACGGCGCCCACCGGCAGCAGGGTGGAGCTGCGCACCCCGGTATCGCCAACCAGCAGCGTGAGCGGTGCGCCGATGGCGATGGGCTCGATCAGCGGCGCGGGCTGGCGCCGCTCGAACCAGATCGCCTGCTCGAAGGCCACCACGGTGTTGTCGATCCCGCTCGGGGTGCCGTGGTAGCGCCGCTCGCTGGCGTACACCAGCTCGGCCAGCTGGGCGGGCGCAAGCGCCACGCCGGCCCAGGCCGCCAGGGCGCGCGCCAGGGCCGTGCCAAGCGCGGCGCCGCTGCCCATGCCGCTGGCGATCGGGATCGCCGAGCGCAGCGTGAGCGTGAGGTCGGCTGTGGGGCGCCCAAGATAGGCGAGCGTCGCCATAGCCAGCTCGCTCAGCGGGTGCTCCGGGTTGGCAGCCACATCCCAGGCGCTACCAAGATCGGCGGCCACCAGGCGCAGCCCAGCGCCAGGCGCGGCGGGCTCCACGCTGGCGCAGGCGCGCAGATCGGCCAGCGGCAAGGCGATGGCGGGCCGACCGTAGACTACGGCGTGCTCGCCGCAGAGGATCAGCTTGGCGGGGGCGGAGGCGGGCGGCATCACTCCCACTCGATTGTGGCGGGCGGCTTGGAGGAGATGTCGTAGACCACGCGGTTGACGCCGGGCACCTCGTTGACGATGCGGCTGCTCACCTTTGCGAGCAAATCGTAGGGCAAGCGCGCCCAGTCGGCGGTCATGTAGTCCTCGGTGGTGATTGCGCGCAGAGCGAGCGTGTCCGCGTAGGTGCGGCCGTCGCCCATCACGCCCACGCTCTGCACGGGCAGCAGCACGGCGAAGGCCTGCTGCGACGTGCGGTAGAGCCCGGCGGCGCGCAGCTCCTCCAGGAAAATCGCATCGGCGCGGCGCAGCGTCTCCAGGCGCTCAACAGTGATGGGGCCGATCAGCCGCACGGCAAGGCCTGGGCCGGGGAAGGGGTGGCGCCAGACCCACTCCTCGGGCAGGCCGAGCTCTAGGCCTGCGGCGCGCACCTCGTCCTTGAACATGTAGCGCAGCGGCTCCACCAGCTGCATCTGCATGTCGGCGGGCAGGCCGCCGACGTTATGGTGCGTCTTGATCGTCACGCCCTTGGTGCGGTCGGGGGCGCTGGACTCGATCACGTCGGGGTAGAGTGTGCCCTGAGCAAGGAACTTCGCGTCGCCGAGGCTGCGCGCCTCACGCTCGAAGATGCGCACAAACTTCTCGCCGATAATCTTGCGCTTGCGCTCGGGGTCGGCCACGCCCTCCAGGGCGCCCAGAAACTCCTCGCGGGCGTCGACCGCCACCAGAGGGATCTGAAAATGCTCGCGGAAGGTGGCGATCACCTGCTCGGCCTCGCCCAAGCGCAGCAGTCCGTTGTCCACAAACATGCAGCTCAGGCGCTCGCCAATGGCCTGGTGGATGATCAGGGCGGCCACAGCCGAGTCTACGCCGCCGGAGAGCGCGCAGATCACGCGGCCCGTGGGGCCAACCCGCTCGCGCACGCGCTCCACGGCCTCGGCCACAAACTCGGCGGGGCGCCAGTCGGGGGTGGCGCCGCAGATCGCGAAGAGGAAGTTGCGCAGCACGGCGCGGCCGTTGGCGGTGTGGACCACCTCGGGGTGAAACTGCACCCCGTACCAGCGGCGCACGTCGTCGGCCATGGCGGCGAACGGCGTTGAGGCGTTGGCGGCAATAGCGTGGAAGCCGGGCGGCATAGCTTCGATCCGGTCGCCGTGGCTCATCCAGACGAGCTGGCGCTGGGGCGTGCCCTCGAACAGCGCGCTCGGGGCGATCAGCTCGATCTCGGCGGGGCCGAACTCGCGCCGCTCGGGGCTGAGCACCTGGCCGCCGAGGCTCTGGCTCATCAGCTGCATGCCGTAGCAGATGCCAAGCGCAGGCAGGCCGGCGCCGGGGAGCCAGGCGGGCATGCCGGCGGCGCCCTGGGCGTAGACGCTGGCGGCGCCGCCAGACAGAATAATCCCGACGGGGTTGAGGGCGCGCACCTGGGCCTCGGGCGCATCGTGGGGCAGCAGCTCGCTGTAGACGCCAAGCTCGCGGATGCGGCGCACGATCAGCTGGGCCGTCTGGGAGCCGAAGTCGAGCACGGGCACACTCTGGTGGCTCATTGCAGCTCCTGAGAAGGGGACAGGGGACCGAGCATCGGGCACCAAGCGAACTGGAGGGGTTGGTCAGGCAGGTTTTGTCTTTCGGGGCGTGAAGACCTTGCTCTGCTTGCCAGCACCGAACCGATCATACACAACCCACAGCCCCACCTTTTTTCCGTCATCGTAGGCGCCCGTGTCCCAAAGCTGGCCGTTGTCATAGTGCCGCGTCTACGTGCCAACCTGGACACCTAGCTCGAACGCGCCCGCTTGAAACGGCTGAGCGTTCGCTCGCCACCACTCCCACTGGCCATACAGCTCACCCCCCACATACTCGCCGATCGCTTTCGGCTGGCCATTCTTGTAGAAGTACTGCCATCTGCCGTGCTTCTTCCCGCTCTGGTACGTCCCCTCAGCGGCGAGTGTGCCGTCGGTAAAGACCTCGCGATGTGGCTCATCTTGCGGATGCTGATCGGTTTGCTTCATGGAAGACCCTTGACTTGCCCGTTTCGGTACCTGCTGTTCTGCACTCTGTTTCCTCGCCCCTGTTCCCTTGTTCTAGCCAGTCGGCACGAGCCGCAGACGCGGTGACGAG
>JAYUYB010000620.1:0-8002 GCA_043752655.1 Chloroflexota bacterium | reverse complement strand
ACCCCTTCATTCGTAAACAGCAGGTCGAGAGTTCGAGCCTCTCCATTGGCTCCACACGTTTTGGCTTTGCAACGCGGAGGGCCGAGGTGATCCACGTGCTCGCCTCGGCCCTCGGGCTTTCTATGTAGCCAAGTTTGTAGCCAAAGTTCCTGGAAACTACGGACGACGGCGGAACATCTGGTGACGCGCCGATGTCGCAGCTTCGAGTAGCAGTCCTGGCCGCAACCGGCTACAATGGCAGTATCAACGCAAGGAGGTCGCTGCGATGACGGTTGAAGAGATTGCGCGCGGTGTACAGTTTACGCTCGATCACCAGGGGAAGACGACTGCCGTCGTGCTCACCCCGGAGCTGTGGCGCCAGATCCTTGGGGCCATCGAGGATGCCGAAGACCGTGCGCTCGTCCGCGCCCTGAATGATCGGCTCGCCGCGGGACCTGTTGCGTCTGGCGCTTTGCGCTGGGATGATGTCGCGAGGAATTGGGCGTGAGCTACGACGTGATGGCCACGGCGGGGCTCGACCTGCGAGATACGATTGAGCTACGCCGCATTCGGATGGAACACTGGCGAATCGTCTACGCGGTGTGCGATGTGGAGCAATGGGTCTGGGTATTGACGGTGTGCCGTCGACTACCGTATGGATACGACGATTTGCCAGAGCTGATCGCGCGGTTACCAGCTGAGTAGTCAGCTCGCTACCCCCAGATCTTCCCCTCGCGCAGCCGGGTAAACAGCACCGGCATCCACCAGTCCTGGTGCTCGCGCACGGCGGCGCGGGCCTCGGTGACGGCCCGGTCGATCCGGCCGTCCTTGTGTAGGGCGGCGAAGAGGGTCGGGGTGAAGATCGCCGCGGTCTCCATCGCGAGCTGGCCCTGCATGGCGATTACCGCCGACACGCCGGTGGCGATCAGGCGTGGCCCCAGCGCGGCGGCGACATCCTCGGCCCTGCGGCCGGCGCTCTGGCAGCTGAGCAGCACCACCAGCAGCGGCCGCCGGGCCAGCTCGCCGATGCGCAGCGCCAGCTTGCCGCCGTCGACCACCGCGGCCGTGCCGTCGTCGCGCTCCAGCCAGAGCCGCGGTGAACCGTCGACCAGCGCGCCGTGGGCCACCAGGTAGAGCAGGTCGCAGCCCTGGCGCAGCGCCGCCCCAGGCTTGCCGACCGTCGCCGTGCCGGGGGCGAGCAGGCCCGCGTCGAAGCTGCGCAGGGACTCGCGGGCCAGGGCCACATCGGCGGGGATGTCGATCGCTGGCAGCGTGTAGCGGGCCAGGTCGCTGGGCGCGGCCACCAGCCCGAGGGCGCGCAGCGCGCCCGGCGCAGGCAGGTCGTACCGGGGTGCAGTCGGCGCTGCCGAGGTAGTGGGCGAACCAGACCTGCTGGCTGGTGAGCAGGGGCGCATCGCTGGTCGGGTGGCGTAAGGCCGCGTGGAAACGCACCTGGCGACGGTAGCTATCGACCACACGGCCGATATTCGGTCGTGACCGAAAGAGTAACTCTTCAGCTACGACCTGGCGAAAGGCTCGGCTCTCGCGGTGTCCTGTTCTAGCAACTCCAAAGCCTGGCGACCAGTTGGGTCACTGGCATTGGGTTGCAGTATCAGAGCGGCTTTCCGCACTGCCCGCTCGAAGGCCGCGCGCTGCCGCTGTTCGTCGAGCCGCGCCAAGCCGGCTAGCCTGGCCCTCGCGGCGACGCTGATCTCGGTGGTGCGCTGGCGCCACGGGCTGCGCAACGCGCTCATGCCGGTGGTGACGGTGGTGGGCCTGCAGTTCGGCGCGCTGCTTGGCGGCGCGGTGATCGTCGAGATCGACGGTGCCCCGATCGATCCCGAGGCCTACACGGATATCCAGGACCTCGCCGCCGACAAAGCTCTTCCCTGGCCCTCAGCAGGCTGAGGGTATGGAGCGCCGCCACACGACGGCGTCTCGCTCCCCGGCACTGACTGCGTTCCCTGAGATTGCGCCGCACGGCGAAGCGCTGCGATACGGGGCAGCGCCGCATATGGTTACAACCCGAGGGCAGGCCATCCACAGAGTACAATACAGCCATTGGTCTGGGCGCAACCTGCCCCTGCTGCGGAGGGCACCTATGGACCACAACGCCCAGGCGTGATCTGGCATAGCCTGGCCGCCGAGCGCCAGTGAGGAAGACGATGGCGACGATTCTGAAACCGCCGACCCCGCTACCGGCAACCCTGGCCCAGCCCAGCGTGTTCCTCGCCGGCTCGATCGAGATGGGCCGGGCGAGCCAGTGGCAGCAAACGGTTGAGGCCACGCTCGAACCCTACGCGGTGACGATCCTCAACCCTCGTCGCGACGACTGGGACCCGACCTGGGAGCAAAGCATCGCTCACCCCCAGTTCGTCGCCCAGGTGAGCTGGGAGCTCGACGCCCAGAAGCGCGCCGACCTGATCGCTATGTACTTCGCGCCCGACACCTCGGCGCCGATCACGCTGCTGGAGCTCGGGCTGTTCGCGGCTACGGGCAAGCTGCTGGTCTGTTGCCCCGCTGGGTACTGGCGTAAAGGCAACGTCGATATCGTGTGTGCGCGCTACGGCATCCCCCAGCTGCCCACGTTTCCCGAGCTGTGCGCCGCGCTGGTCGCGTGGTGTGATCAGCAGGGCCTGGCCACCGGCGACTAAAAGAGCTCGTCGAGCAGCTGGTAGTAGTGTAGCTTCACCGCGTTGGGCGTGCCGATGCCGTAGGCGGCGAAGAATGGCCCCACCCAGCGCGCCCCCAGGTTGCGCCGGACGCTCCGCTCAGCCTGGGCCAGGTCGTGGTAGCGGTCGGCGACGCCGCAGCGCCCCAGGTCGATGAAGCCGCTCAGCGCCCAGCCCTCGATGACAACATTGGCTGTAGCGCGGGCCAGCTCGGCGTCGAGGCGCTGGTCGAAGGGGCAGCCGGCGATGGACTGGCGGTGGATGCGGCGCAGGCGCTCGGCCAGCACTTTGACCAGTTGGGCCGGCTCGGCGCGCAGGCCATCGTCGGTCGCGTCGACGCCGGGCACCGCCACGGTGAGCTGGTAGCTATGCAGATCATCGGCCCCGGTGTAGCACAGCGCGGGCATCGGGAGGCGGCCCGGGAGCCAGCGCAGGCGCTCGGCCTCGGCGTGGAGCTCGTCGTAGGGGCGGCGCGGCTCCACCTTGAGGTAGAGCGTCGCTGCGCCGGTATGGAACTGCGGATTGAACCCTACGAGCGCCATCCCCTTGACGCGAGCGGCAGGGTCGTTACGGCACCTGGCGGACTCAGGCGGCGTCGAGCACGGCGCTGACGTCTGCGGTGAAGCCCGCGAGCAGCACGGAGCGCCTTCAGCGCTCACTCGTCGAGGGCGAGCTCGCCGACGGGCAGACCCAGGAAGCTCGCCAGTACCTCGACGATCAGCGCGTGGTCCGCGCGCTGCGGCAGGCCGGAGACGGTGATTGTGCCGACGGGTCCGGCGCCCTCCAGGGCGAGCGGGAAGCTGCCGCCGTGAGCGGCATAATCGCGCGTCGGCAGGCCCACGGTCTGCTCCAAGCTACTGTCATCGCGCGTGAGGGCGAGGCCGACGGCATAGGAGCTGCGCCCGTAGAGGTCGGCGATGTTGCGCTTGCGGCGGGCCCAGTCGGCATTCACTGGGGCGGTGCCCTCCATGGCGTAGAAGAACAGCGTGGTGCCGGCGAGGCGAATCTCGATCGTCACCGCCACGCCGCGGGCCTCGGCGGCGGCCTTCAGGCGCGCGCCGAGCTCCCAGGCGGTGCCGGAGTCGAAGCGGGGGAAGCGCAGGCGGCGCTCCTGCGCGGCGATGCGCGCGATGTCAGTGTCGATGTCCATGAGTATCTCGTTGCAGCGCTGGCGCTGCGAGTACCCGCGCCGAGCGCGGCGGGCCGGCATACGTGCATCACCTGATGCTTCATCGTCGGGCCACCATGGCCCGGCGCACGCAGGTGCAGTATAGCAAGCGCCGCCGCTGACCTGCAATGGGACAATGACACCTGGGCGCGGCGTAACGTTTCGGGCCAGGTGGGGCAGCGGGCGGTTGAAGGCGCGCCACCGGGGCGCTTCGCGCCGCGCGTCGGCGCAGGCCGACGCCGTGCTGCGTCCGCGTCGGTTGTACACGCGTAGCTCTGTGGCGAGCCGTGAGCGTGCTGGGAGCAGCAAAGAGCCCGTGTAGAAACATCCATTGTGCGCTATAATCCGCAGATACAAGTAGTTGCAGAAACGAAGCCTGGGCCATAGCGCCCATCCGTTAGGAGCAGTCCGATGAAGCGAAGATTCCACATGTTCTGCCTGGGGGCCATGCTGCTGCTCGCCGCCTGCGGCGCCCAGCCCGCCACCACACCGATAGGCCAGCCTGCGGAGGCTGGCGCCGCGAAACTCGCGGTCGTCACCACGGTTTCGCCAGTCACGAACATCGTCTACAACATTGGGGGTGAGCGCATCAGCCTGACTGGGATTGTGCCCGAGGGCGTGAACTCGCACACCTTCGAGCCGGCGCCCTCCGATGCTCAACTGCTCGCTCAGGCCGACTTGATCTTCGTCAATGGCCTAAGCCTGGAGGAGCCGACCTTGAAGCTCGCTGAGGCCAACAAAAGAGCCGACGCTGAGATCATTCTGCTCGGCGAGCAGACGATCACGCCTGAGCAGTACATGTTCGACTTCTCGTTTCCCAAAGAGGCGGGCAGCCCCAACCCGCATCTCTGGCCCAACCCGCTCTACGCGCTGCGCTACGCCGAGGTCGCCCGTGATGCGTTGAGCAAGCGCGACCCGGCGGGTGCCAGCTACTACGCCAAGAACTACGACACGTTTAAGGCGCGGATTGACACGCTCGACGCCGCGATCAAAGCGACGATCGCGAGCATCCCCGAGCAGAATCGTAAGCTGCTCACCTACCACGACTCATGGGCCTACTTCGCGCCGGTGTATGGCATGACGGTGCTTGGCGCCATCCAGCCCGCCGACTTCTCGGAACCTTCCGCACAGGAGGTCGCCGCGCTCATCACCCAGCTCCGGCAGGAGCAGGTGCCCGCGATCTTCGGCTCCGAGGTCTTCCCCTCGCCTGTGCTCGACCAGATCGCCAGGGAGGCGAATGTTGAGTATGTGGATACACTGCGCGACGATGATCTGCCTGGCGCCCCTGGCGAGGCCGAGCACTCCTATATCGGCCTGATGGTCTATGACCTGAAGATTATGGCGAAGGCGCTCGGTGGGAAGCCCGAGTTAATGGATGTGGTCGATTCGAGTAATGTACCCGGCATCGACAACTCCGTCGAGCAAGCGCAGTAGAGAGGCGACGTCAACGGTGCAATCTATCGTCGAGCTCCACCAGGTAAGCTTCAGCTACAGCGGCGCACCGGTGCTGGAGGATGTGTCATTACACTTCCACCCAGGCCAGTTTGCGGCCCTGGTGGGGCCAAGCGGCGCCGGGAAGACCACGCTGCTCAAACTGATCCTCGGCACGCTCACGCCTATTCAGGGCCAGGTGCAGATCACTAGCCGTGCGCAGAATGGCACAAAAGCGCCTCGCATCGGCTATGTGCCGCAGCTGGAGACGGTAGACTGGAACTTCCCCGTCACCGTCGAGCAGGTCGTGTGGATGGGCCGGGTCAAACGTGCAGGGCCGTGGCCTTGGCCAAGCGCCGACGATCGCAGACGGATCGCCACGGTGCTGGAGCAGCTGGAGATCGCTGACCTAGCGCGCCAGCATATTCGCAACCTCTCCGGCGGGCAGCAGCAACGCGTCTTCCTGGCGCGCGCCCTGATCGCCGAGCCCGATCTGCTTGTGCTCGACGAGCCGACGACCGGGGTAGATATGCGCACCGCCGAGAACGTGCTGCACCTGCTGGGCGAGCTCAATCGTCAGGGCATGACCATTCTGATGACCACCCACGACCTGAATGCCGCCGCCGCCCACGTGCCCTGGGTGGTCTGCCTTAACCGCCATGTGATCGCCCAGGGGCCGCCAGAAGAGATCTTTACCGAGCCTATTTTGAACGCGACCTACCAGGGCGATATGCTCGTCATTCACCAAGATGGCATGATCTTTGTGCAGCAGCGGCCCCACGGCCACGGCTACCGCGATCTGCTGCCAGAGCCAGTGCTTGGCGGCCTACCCCGTCACGACGAGATCTTGAGGTCGAAGTGATAGATGTACTGCTGCAACCATTTCAGTTCGAGTTCTTCCGCAACGGCACCCTTGCCGCTATTATGGTCGGAGGGCTGTGCGGGCTGATCGGCGTCTACATCGTGCTGCGCGGGATGAGCTACATCGGCCACGGCCTCTCGCACGCGATCTTTGGCGGCGCCGTCGTGTCCTACGTGATGGCCTGGAACTTCTACCTCGGCGCAGGCATCTGGGGCTTCATCGCTGCGGTGCTGATCAACCAGACGGTGCGGCGCACCAAGATCAACGCCGACGCGGCCATCGGCGTGATCACCACGGCTAGCTTCGCGATCGGCATTGCGCTGATCAGCCGCTACCGGCGCTTCACACGCTCGTTCGACGCGGCGCTGTTCGGCAATATTCTTGGCGTAACCGTGCAGGATGTGCTGGTGATCGCTGGGGTGACGCTGCTGGTTAGTCTGATGATCTTCTTCTGCTACAAGCAGCTGCTCTTCACCGCCTTCGATAGCACCGTCGCCCAGGTGTACGGCGTGCCGACCGAGTGGGTCGAGACGCTGTTTGCCCTGATTCTGGCGGCGGCCCTGATCGTCTCGATGCAGATCCTGGGCGTCACCCTGATCGCTGCGGCGATCGTCATCCCTGCGATCACCGCGCGCCTGCTCACCGACAGCTTCAACCGGCTGATCCTGCTCTCGACTGGGCTCGGCGCGGCGACGGGCTTCTTCGGTATGTGCATCAGCTTCTACGCTGATGTCGCCTCGGGCGCGACGATCGTGCTGCTCCAGGCGGCGCTTTTCTGCGTCGCCCTGGCGTTCAGCAGCCTGCAGCGCCGCGCCGGTCGCCGCCTGGCGCATACGCACGTCTAGCGCGCTGTAGCAGGAAAGACTACGAAGCGGACAGGTGATGCCTGCCCGCGCTATGGGGTTTCCCCTCGCAGCAGCGCCGCACCTGCTCGCGGAGCTGGGCCGCGTCCACCTCGCGATACCGGCACTGCTCATCGGCGTGACCGTGCTGTTTTTTGTCAACCAGCGTAGTGGTGGCGCCGGGGTACGCCCCATCGCGCAACTCGAGACGGATGACGTGCATGCGCTCATGTTCAGCCCGCTCAACCCGGATGTGAGCTTCTTCGGCCATCACGATGGCCTGCTGGTACCCAGAAGGATGCCTACGCCGCCGATGACGTGCGCGTCAGCGCGTATGGTGCTGAGCACAGCCAGCCTCACGCGCACCGGCGTGCCCTCAGCTATAGTAAGCGGGCGCTTTGCGCAGCGTGGCCCACTGCGCACCATCGTGGCCGAAGATTACGAAGGCCACCTGCGCACGAGCGGCGAGGTCAAGCAGCTTGTGCGTGGCAGCGATTGCGCCGACAGCGTCTAGATCGCGCTGGCCCCCCTGGCGATCCGGCGTGAAGCTCCCCTGGTCGGGGACGGCATCAATAGTCAGGAGCAGCGACCCCGTCTTGGGCAGTCGCAGCAGCACCGCTTGGTGGCCGGGCACGTGGCCGCTGCTCTCGATCAGCTCCATGCCTGGCAACAGCTCGGTGTCGCCGTCGATGAGGCGATAGCGCAGCTCCGCTCGATCCCAGTGCGGCCGCGCGTTGGTGTAGCGCGGGTGGGTGCGCGCGTGCTCGTAGTGGGCGCGCTGTACAACGAACTCTGCCTGCGGGAATGCTGCGTGCTGGCCGCTGTGATCCATGTCAAAATGCGTGCAGACCAGGGTGTCGATGTCGTCGGACTGTAGCCCGATCTGCGTAAGCTGCTCGATCACATTCGGCCCCATGCTCAGCTCAGGCATGCCTGCCGGTAGGTGGGCCGGATCAGGCAGGCCGCTATCGATCAAGATGTTGCGGCCGAGCTTGGTCTGTACCAGGTAGCAGACCACAGGCGTGTTGGCGGGAGGCGGCCCGGCGGC
>JAYUYB010000619.1:0-8011 GCA_043752655.1 Chloroflexota bacterium | reverse complement strand
GCGATGGGCTGCAGCAGCGCGACTACCAGTACGTGTTGGATCACTGCGAGGGTATCGATCTGGTGCTGCACCACGGGCAGCTTGGCGAGGTCTACAATGTGGGCACCGAGGTCGAGACGGCCAACATCGACATGGCAAAACAGATCCTGGCCATCCTGGGCAAGCCGGAAAGCTTGCTGCAGCACGTTGTAGATCGGGCGGGCCACGATCGGCGCTACGCTCTAGACTGCTCGAAGCTACGGGCATTGGGCTGGCACTCGCGCCACAGCTTCGGGGCTGCCCTGGAGCGCACCGTGGAGTGGTTCGTGGCGAACGAGGCCTGGTGGCGCCCCATCAAGTCCGGCGAGTATCTGGAGTACTACAAGCGCCAATATGTTGATCGCGCGTAAGGGCGTCCCTTGTGGGCGCCCGTGCGCGCCCATGTCCCTTGTGGGCGCCCGTGCCCCTTGTGGGCTTTGAAAGTTTGAGATAGGAGCAAGACCGCAATGACGCGACCAAGTATCGGCGGCAGGATCGAGGTCATCTGCGGGGGGATGTACAGTGGCAAGACGGAGGAGCTCATCCGGCGCATGCGCCAGGTGATGATCGCCCGCCAGCCCTGCCGCGTTTTCACCCCGCGCCTCGACACCCGCTACAGCGCGCAGCATGTGGCGAGCCACGCCGGTGCCAAGCTAGAGGCGGTGCCGGTGAGCTCGATGCGCGAGGTGCTCGCCAACGCCGATGATGTGCAGGTGGTGGCCCTCGACGAGTTGCATTTTATGGAGGATGGCGCTGCGGCGATTCTGGCCGGCTGCCAGGAGCTCGCCGACCGTGGGCTGCGCGTGATCGTGGCGGGGCTCGACCAGAACTATCGTGCCGAGCCCTTCGATGGCATGATGCAGCTGTTGGCCGTGGCCGAGCAGGTCGACAAGCTGTATGCCATCTGCGTGCGCTGCGGCGCCTACGCCACCCGCTCCCAGCGCCTAATTGATGGGCGGCCCGCCCCCGCCGACGCGCCCACTATCGTTGTCGGCGGCCTCGATCTCTACGAGGCCCGCTGCCGCAGCTGCTATGAGCCGGCTCGGTGAAACCTAGAACGTAGCGCGCAAAACGGCCTGTCGGCTTTGCTGAGACGCCAGCGTGCCGACAGGCCGTTTGTTTGTGCGCTTTGCACTTTGTGCTTGCTACGCCATGCCCATCTTGCGCTTCAGCTCGGCGAGCTCGGAGTCGATCTCCGAATCCTTCTCCAGATCCTGGAAGCGGGCCTCCAGCGAGCCCTGCTCGAGCTTGGCCATCGCATCAGCGCGGTTAAGCTGATCGTCCACGCGCTCCTCAAGCTGGTCGAGCTTGTCCATCGCGCCGATGCGGCCCATGCTCTGGGCGGTGCGCTGCAGCGCCTCCTGAGTCTGGGCGCGGTTCTTCTTGGCGATGATCAGCTCTTTCTTGGCCTTCACCTCGGCGATGCGCGTCTCGAGCTGCACAAGTGCGTCCTGCATCGCGTTCACCTGCTGCTCCTGGGCTTGCTCCTGCGCGGCGTACTGCTCTGCGAGCTTTTGCGCCTGCACTTTGCGGCCCAGGGCGGCCTTGGCAAGCACTTCGTCGCTCGCGCGCAGGGCTGCCTCAGCCTTCGATGTCCACTGCGAGGACTCGGCATGGCTGAAGATGCGGCGCTGCTCAAGCTTTGCCTCGTCGGCCATGGCTGCGGCAACCCCTGTGCGCACCTCGTAGAGCTCGTTGGTCAGCTGGCGTAGATACTCGTTCGCCATCTTCTCCGGGTCCTCGGCCTTGTCGAGCATGGAGTTGACATTGGCGCTGATCAGGTCACTGATGCGGCCTAGAATAGACATGATCCATTTCCTCCCTTGTGGATACACTCGGGTCCGACGGCGTCGTGCGGAGTAGGTTTGGCGCCCACTCGGATGCGTAGCTATTCTAGCACGCGCCCAACCGTTCCACAACGTATCTACGCGATCTGGCCCCAAACGTTTCATCCAGCTAGAGCGGCTTACGTGGAGGCAGCCCCACCGCCCGTGGGAAGCTTCGGTTCGTGGGGGCCACTTTCGCAATGATCACCAGGGTGCGAGGCTCTACACCGGGCAGCGCCACTGGCTCCACGCCAACTATGGCGCCGCCCAGGGTCTGGATAGCCTGCTTGGCCGCAGCGATCTCCTCCTGTGCGGCGGCGCCTTTCGGCGCAAGCAGCAGGCCGCCAATGCGCAGCAGCGGCAGGCCGTACTCGGCGAGCACGCTCAGGGCGCCCACAGCTCGCGCGGTAACAACGCTGTGCCGCTCGCGCTCGTGGGGGTCGCGCCCCAGATCCTCGGCTCGCCCGGTGATGATGTGCACATTGGTGAGGCCAAGCTGCTCAACCACATGGCGCAGGAATGCCGTCTTCTTGCCCACCGAGTCCAGCAGGATCAGCTTGATCTCGGGCCGCAGGATCTTCAGCGGCAGGCCAGGGAAGCCTGCGCCCGTGCCGATATCCACGAGCGACTCCGGCGCCGCGCCCCAATGGCGGGCAAGGGCGAGTGAGTCCAGAAAGTGGCGCACATACACCTCTTCCGGCGCCTTGATTGCGGTAAGGTTGGTGTGGGTGTTCCACGCGAGCAGCTCGGCGGCGTAGCTGTCCAGCTGAGCGAGTTGGTGCGCGTCGAGGGGCAAGCCCCAGGCTGCGGCGGTGTCAGCGAGAAGCTGAGTTGGCGAGTTCGTCATCGATATAGAGGCTATGGGCCTCGATGTAGCTGCGCACTGGCTCGGGCACCTGGTAGCGAACGGGCTGGCCCAGGGCGAGGCGGCGGCGCAAGGCGCTGCTGGAGATATCGAGCTGCGGCCCATCGATCAGGCGGTAACGCCCGACAAGCGCAGGCAGCGCTGCCTCCAGCGAGGGGCGGTGTAGCTTGTAACCAGGGCGACCCACAATGCAGACGCGGGCGAGCGCCACAAGCTCGGCGACGCGATGCCAGCGCGGCAGGTCGCGAGCGGCGTCGACACCGAGAATGAACCAAAGCTGGGTGCTTTCGCCGAGCCGCTCGTGCAAGCTCTGGATGGTATCAACACTGTAGGATGGCGCAGGGCGGCGCAGCTCAAGCTCGTCCACACGGAAGGCCGGGTTGTCGGCGCAGGCGAGGCGGGCCATGGCGAGCCGATGGTGTGGGGCGGCGCCCTGGGCCTGGCTCTTGAGCGGCTGGCGCGCAGCGGGGATTATGAGCACGCGGTTGAGCTGAAGCGCAGCACGGGCCTCCTCCGCGATGGCAAGATGGCCGATGTGGATCGGGTCAAACGTGCCGCCGTAGATCCCGACACGCTCTGACTCGCTCATGCCTGCTGCCTCGGGTTGGCCTGTGAGCGCCTAGCCCTGATGCTCAAACTCGCGGGCATCCTGGAAGAGATGCCAGACCACCCACGAGAGGTCGTGCTGATCCTCTGCCGCGAGATCGTTCACATACGGGGTAATTAGTGCGAAAACATCGTTACGGGGGAGCATATAGACGCGCGGGCCAAGCGTCTCGTGGACCTGAAGTGCAAGCACATCGGCGAGGTCGATCAGGTCGCGCTCGGGGAGGCGACGGTCGGTGCTGTAGCGATAGCCAACCATAGCGGCATCTTCAGGTTACGGGACGCCCACGACGGGCGCCCTTACAGTGTGGAGCCCCATCAGGGGCGCTCTTATACTACGCTCACCGGCACGCTCAGCATGTCCTGCTGAGCGAAGCGAAGCAGCTCTACCAGTTAGCCCTGGCGCCGACCGCTGCCAAGGCGAGGCTGCTGCTGCTCGTAGACGCCCTCGTCATAGTGCTCCTCGGCGTACTGTGGCTGCTGTTGGGCCGCCTGGCGCTCGTTGCCGCTGCGGCGCGTGAGCAGCGCGTTGTCGGTCAGGCTCTCGTGGATATAGTCCAGGTAGCCACGGATGTCGTCGTTGTCGTCGAGGCTGCCGAACGGCACTGTGGCCCCACTCACCGTCTTCACCGAGTCGCCAATGTCGCGCAGGGTCTGGTCGATGCCTTTGACTAGGCCGCGCATCACGCCGGCGAGCTCCTCTTTCTCCTGCACGGTGAGGTTGGCGAAGCCGATCAGCGCCTTCTCCTGGGCGCGCAGCAGTGTGGCGCGCAGGATGGCGATGTCGGCCTGGGTCTGGAGCTCGTAGCGTCGCACCAGATGTGCCTGCCGCACCTGCTCCACAAGCTCCTCGCTGGTGACGGGCGTCCAAAGTAAGGCTGGGATAATGATGAAGCCGATAATTCCAATAAGCACCTGCTGAAGTACTAGCCCGGTGTCGCGCACCACGGCCTGCGCCTGCCACCAGGAGTACTGAATTTCAAACGAGTAGTACAGCAGATATAGCGCCGCGCCAATGATTACGGCGTAACCCCAAGTGCGTGCGTTGATTTTTTGTAGCAGCATCCCGCCCGGCGACCACGGGATGAGGAATGATGTCAGACTTGGCGGGGCCAGTACCAGAATCGCGGTAAACGCACCGGCCACAACGGTGTTGGTGGTGAGTTGGCTCTGCACACCCCACCAGTACACGGCCGAGCCAATCATTGCGATCACGGCGAGCACTGCGAGTAGCGACTTCGCGCTGAACTGCCACCCCCCGCCCTGGCGGCGCTTCTGGCCGCGTACCATATCTAAATATCGGCTGCTCACTGCTGGTCCTTCCCGACGATTAGATCGTCTTGCATAGTATAGTACAAACGTTCGCATTAAGCAAGGCCTTGCCGGGGCCATAACGCGACAACAGCACCTCAGGCTTGGGGGCCTGCCGTGCTGCTGTGAGCTGAGGGTTCGCTGGTGTAGGCGAGAATGCCATAAACCTTTTGGGGCGCCTAGAGCGGTGTCACGTCTGGGCTAAGAAAAATATACGTCTCGATCCAGTCGCTTCCATAGCCTGCGGCTGCGATCCGTTCTAGCAGGGCTGGTGAAAGCGCCGTGAGCCCGTAGCTTGTATTGATCTGATACGGCAGTTCCAACGCTTGCACACCTTGCCCGCGTGTCACGAACTGAGCTTGTGCTACAAACTCCCCCGTGAGCCGACCGAGGATCACGTGCTGCTGGTTCACTGGGTCGAACCACCAGAGCTCGCTTCCACTTGTGCTGTAACGTACCAGTCCATCAAAAACCACCCTGTCCTGCTGTTGGGCTCGCCAGCGCTCTTCATTCGTAGGCAGTGTAGCTGTTGGCAGCGCCAAAGGCGGCAGCGGCGTCGCCATTGGGGCGGCGGTTGAGGTGGGCGATAGTGAAACTGTGGGTAACGTAGCTGCGCTTGGCACCGCAGGCGCCGCCGTGGCGGGATCCGGGGCCATACTGCCGGGCGCTGATGGGAGCTGCCCGGAGATTGTTGTTGGTAGGGCCGCAACCGTCGCTGAGGTGCGCGGCGCCGACGGAGCGGATGCGGGCATCCGGCCGGTTTGGAGCTCTGCCATGCAACCGCTGAGCAAAACTACGACCCACGTCAGTATACCCGTGGTACGGAACAGCGTCCTCGCACGTCGCCAGGTAAACTGCCCAGATTGGAGGGCCGGCTGCAATTGTGCCATACCCTACTTAACGATTTATAACCGGATCTTGTTGCATACCCCACTTGCCAATGCCAGATTATAACATAAATTTTACCATGCGCCTCGAAGTTTACAACCGGTAGTATAGCTCGCTCAGACCAATATAATACACTAGATTATACAATACCCTGTGTTGGTTGTCAAGCGTTATCAGGTAAAATTGCTCTCACAGATGCTAAAGCTGCTCCTTTTGGCCATACGAAAAGGCCCTGAGGCGTAAAGCCCCAGGGCCTCTCGCTAGCTATCTGCGCGACTTTAGCGCTGAACCTGGCGGCGCAGCACGAAGGCGGCGCCAAGCAGCAGAGCTGCGAGGCCGAGCATCATGCCAAAGGGTGCCTGCTCGCCCTCAGACGTGGCGGGCAGGGCGGTGGGCGCGCTCGCACCGGCAGCGGCCGGCGTGTACACGGCCAGCTCAGGCGTGATGTTCGCAACCTCACCGGTGGCGAACACGCTGTAGATCTTGCCAGCCTCAAGGCTCGTGCCGGGGAGGTCGATCACCACCGTGCTTGCGCCAGCGGGCACCACCTGAAGGTCGTAGCTGCCTGCTGGCACGGGCAGGTAATCGCTGGCATCGGGGAAGGCCAAGCCCTCGATCAGCTTGGTGCCGTCCTTCAGCTGCACGTCAACGGCGGGTGCATCTGGGGAGAAGTGGTAAACCCGCACGTGGGCGTTACCGGCGGCAGGGGCGGTCAGGTCGTCCACAACAATCGTCGGGCCGATGTCGGCGAGCAGGCCGGTGGCGGCAATCGTGTAGGCCTTGCCAGCCTCGATCGTTGCACTGGCGTCGATCACGGCGGCGCTAGCCGGCTGCCCGGCGGGCGTCACCTGCACCTGGTAGGTGCCGGCGGGCAGGTCGAGGTAGTCGCTGGCCGTAAAGAAAGTCACGCCACTGAGCGTCTTGGCGCCATTGACGTACACATCCACGGCGGGGGCGTCGGGCGAGGCATGGACAACGCGCACCTTGGCAGTGGCGCCCTGGGCGAACGTGGCCGGCACGAGCGCCAGCGCCATGAGCATGGCCATCATACTGAGCACGAACAGCTTGCGAACCTTCACGTGAGACTCCTTCGTAACAGCGAGCGTCTGGGCGAGTGTGACGGGGCCTGGCATTGCATAGCATTTGCACAACCTTCCTCACATCTGTCTGTACGCAGGCGCCGCGCAGCTGGATGTATGCCGAGCGGCGAAACTGGGCAACAGCAAAACCCCCCGTAGCACGAGGGGTTCGGTAACAAGGTGGCAGAGCTAGGCAGGCTTAGGGGAAGCGCCAAAGATGCCTGGGCGAACTTTGATCATCAGGCCAATATCTACAAGGATGTGGAAGAACACGACGCTCCAGATGTCGCGGCTCAGCCAGAAGCAGAGGCTCCAGCCAAGCACCAGCGCGATCTCGGCGATTGGCCGCAGCGTGCGAATGCGCCGCGAGAGCGGTGTGTCGTCGAGGTGCGGCGGCAGCACCGGCAGCCAGAAGAGGGCATGGATCAGGCCACCATAGATAATAAACAGGCTCACGCCGAGCACAAAGCCCGCCACACTTGCCCATGTCGGCGCGAACAACCCCACCAGACCAGTGCCCACAACCTCGCCTAGCCGGTAGACCAGTGCGAACGCCAGGGTCTCCGCGATGCCGTTGCCAATCGCGAAGATCGCTGTGGCGCCTACGTGAAATGCCCGACCGCCGTGGCGGGCAACCAGGGCGTACATAAGCTGGCTCAGACCGAACGAGAGTGTGAGATAGAGCACCAGGGCGGGGCGATCCAGGGTGAGCGGCACATTCCAGGCCGTGATCCAGTCCCGTAGGAATAGGATACTCAGCACAAGCGTGATCAGCCAGTAGCCGACCATCAAGCGCTCAGCGTTCGGGCTCACGTATCGCGCCACGGCTGCGGGTCGGGCGTGAGACTCCTCAAGCGGTGTGTCCACGGACGGCTCCAGCAATTGTAGCTTAGATCTGACAAACTATAACAGCGCTGTTGCTTATATGTAAAAATTATAGCATAGAGTGGCGCTGCTTGCAAGTAGTGCTCTAGCGCAACGCGTGCTCGCTAGCGTGATCCTGATCGGCCTGGGAGCGTGCCCGAACGCGGGTACCACGCGGCACATTGGCGATAACTGCAGCCTCGCCTTCGTCGTCGTCCTCGTCATCGCCGTGCTGCGCGGCGCCATACTCCTGAACCAGGCTTGCCGCCCGGATGCGCCGCTCGTAGCTGCGCTCCACCGCGCCAAGTATACGCTGCCAGAAACGTTGCTCTGCCATTGATTGCCTCAACTCTGCGGTTCCCGCTTGCTGCGAGTGGTAACTAGAAGACAACCACGTGTGCGCCCACGAGGGGCGCCCCGACAGTATAGCGTTAACTTCGGCGAGATAGCACAAGGTCGTCGCCCTTTTCGCATAGGGGCGACGACCGCTTAATCTAACGTATGGGCGTAGCTGCTGCGGTGCTATGTGCCTTTTGCCCGTCGCCGTCGTGGGT
>JAYUYB010000618.1:0-3241 GCA_043752655.1 Chloroflexota bacterium | reverse complement strand
CGAACCGCAGCGCCATCACCTTCCTGGACGGCGCGGCCCAGGGGGAGTTCACGGTGCGGGCAAGTGCGCACCTTACGCGCGCCCTCGACATCGAAGCCCTTTGGCAGGCGGCCTGGGACGTCGTTGTCACGACCCAGCGGCTTGCAGCGTAAGCCTGCCTTGGTCTTCAGTCTACTCACTCCAGCGACTTCACACCGACGTTGAGCGGGGCAGGGTCGCGCGCATCTCCCTATGACCTGCTGGATCTCATGGTATTTCGGGCAGTGGCGAACGTCAATGGGAGCGATCACACGCTCCCTAGATGGCAAGTGCTCGCCCACTGAGTACCGTTCTGAGTACCATTTGGGTTATCAGCGTTAGTCCAGTCCAGTCCACTATAGCAATGCTACGCGAGTTGTGAAGGAGCATACATCTGGCGCTTGGGGAATGAGAAGACCTGGCGCTCGAGCGAGGCCTCGAAGGTGTCAGTCACTTCGCTGAACTTGGCGGCCTCCAGCCGCTGGTGCCGGAGCTTGGTCTTGGCCTGGCGCCAGACTTCTTCAATCGGGTTCTGCTCGGGGTCGTTGGGAGCGAACGCGAATAGCGTCATCCGCCACGCTTCTGGTGGCTGCCCATCGTTCAGCCGGCTTAGAAACGCCTGCACCTCCGCACCCGTGTGCCAGCTTGCATTATCCCAGCAGATCGTCAGTTTGGCCTTTGGGTAGCGGTACATGAGCTCAGTGAGGAAGTCGGTCGTGGCTGCGCTCTCCGCCTTGGGGTAGGTCGCCAGATGCATCTCACCGCTATGCGCGTCGAGGCCGCCGTAGAAGGTCTGCCGTTGCTTGTAGTTGCCAACCGCCACCTCAACCCGCTCGTTGCGCTTCCCCCAGGCATAGCCACACACATCGCCCCACAGCAGAAAGCACTCGTCCAAGAATAACAGCACTCGCTCACCACGTTTTATCGCTTCCAGATGCTCTGCCACATACGCTTCTCGCTCCGCGCGTTTGGCCGCAACCGTTGCGTCGTTTTTTGGGGATTGCTGCTCTGGGTCTTCTTGAAGCTCTGACCAGCCTCCTTGAGCAGGTTGTAGTAGCTCTGCCGCGACTCGTAGACCACGCCGAAGCTGCCTTTCAGATAGCCATACAGCGACTTGACGTTTGGCCGCTTCTGCTCGGCGATCCAGGCCAGCACATCGGCCCGTTCGTCGGCGCTGAGAAAGCTTGCCCCCCCTTGGTAGCCCAAGGCAAAGCTTGCCACACCATCTTGCGCGTACTTCTTGCGACAGGTGCTGACAAAGGCTTCGGAAACCTGGAGCAGCCGCGCGACCTCGTTCTGCTGGTGGCCCCGCTCGCACAGCTGAACGATGAGTGCTCGCCGGTACTCACGCGCATCGCGAACCGTTGCCAGGAACTCGTCGAGGGTTTGTGCTGTCGTCATCGCTGCTGACCACTTCACATGCCGCTTGTCATCCCACTTGATGGTAGCACGTCGTCTTCCGGTTCACAACTCCCGTAGGACTGCTATACTGTCCAGATATAGGGTTGCTTTAGGGTATAGGGAAGGCTAATATTGCAGGAATAGTCCTGACAGAAGTAGGCTGTCTCTGATAATCCGATATCAGGTTAGAAAACCAGCGTCGGTCGCGTTAACAGGCGCAGATAGCGGTCGATACAGGCGAGTTTGACGAGCCCGAGGTAGTTGAGCGCCAATTTCTCATAGCGGGTCGCGACCGCACGGTATTCTTTCAGCCAGCCGATACACTGCTCAATCGTGCTGCGCAGCCGGTAGGCGATGTGGTCATAGGTCACCGGACGACCCCGTTTCGGCTTGCCGGTGCGCCGTTTGGGCGGGATGATGGGGGTCATTCCATGCTGGCGCAACCATTGGCGGATGCGCTTGGCATCATAGGCACGATCCGCCGCCAGACGGTGCGGGAGACGACGGCGGTGTGGGGTGATGCGCGGGATAGTGACCTGCTCCAGGATGGTCTCGACCTGGGTCGACTCGTGGGTCTGGCCAGGGGTCAGCAGGGCGTCCAGGGGCACCCCAGTGCTATCGACGAGCAGGTGGACCTTCGTGCTAAAGCCGCCAACGGAGCGTCCCAATGCATGATTCGTCGGTTCGGCTGGCCCATCAACCGGGTCATGGGGGGCACCGGCGGCGGCGTGGTGGGCGCGCACAATCGTGCCATCGAGCGACCATTGCTCCCAATCGATGAGGCCATGGGCATCCAGTTGGAGCTGGAGGGCGGTCGCGATACGCTCCCATGTCCCATCGCGCCGCCACCAGGTATAGCGGTCATAGATCGTTTGATACGGGCCGTAGCGTGCAGGAATATCCGCCCAAGGCGTCCCGGCATGCAGCCGCCAGAGGATGCCGTTGATGATCGGGCGATGGGCGCCCCACGGCGCACCGACCTTTCTCGCATTGGTCGGCAGTTCGGGTGCAAGGAGGGCATATTGGGCATCCGTCAGATCGTAGCGTCCCATGACAACCGCCTTGATTATGGTAAGCACCCCTCAGTATACCATATCCGAGATCGGATTGTCAGAGACAGCCTAATAACAGGCCGCCTTTTGTTCGTGCTCTGTTGGCATCATGTGTGCTTGAAGCGATACGGGGTTCGCGAAGTGCTCTCACGACGTAGAAACGGTGTTCGAACGACACACGGAGGCCAGATGACACAGCAGCAACAACTGCCGAAGCGGGAGATCCGGCGCTTCGACATCTTCGCTGAGTGGAACCGGCTGAAGGGCCGCACAAAGGCCAAGCTGAGCGAGGCCGACGCGGAGGCCTACGGGCTCGCCGTGGCCAAGATCGTCGCGGCCCGCACGTTCTCCGGCCACGACCCGGCCGAGGCGAAGGAGCTGAAGCGCAAGGCGAAAGAGGAAGAGGTCGGCGAGCCCTGGTGGGAGCACCTCGGCTCGGCCGAGGAGTTTCAGCGGAAGGTGGTCGCGCGGATGGGCGAGGCCTTCTACCGCGAGGTCTTTCAGCCGAAGGTGCTGCGGGCCTGGGAGGACGGCAAGCGCTACGAGGAGATCCGCGACGCGCTACGCGAGCCGTGGAACCGCGGGCTGCGAGCGTAGCCCGATGAGCTTCCCCGCCGACGCCATCACCCCGGCGCTGGTCGCGCAGCTGCTCGCCGAGCAGTTCCCCCAGTGGGCCGGCCTGCCGATCGCTCCGGCCGTGCCTCAAGGGTGGGACAACCGCACCTTCCGGCTCGGTGACGAACTGAGCGTGCGCCTGCCGAGTGCGGAGG
>JAYUYB010000617.1:0-3247 GCA_043752655.1 Chloroflexota bacterium | reverse complement strand
CGCGTAATGATGATCGGCTTCGCGCCGGGCTACCCGTATATTGGCCCGCTGCCGCCGGGGCTGCACCTGCCACGCCGGGCCACGCCGCGCGCCGCCGTGCCCGCCGGCTCGCTGGCGATCGCCGCCGGGCTCACGGGCATCTACCCGGCGCGCCTGCCGGGCGGCTGGCACCTGATCGGCCGCACCGAGCTGCGGCTGTTCGACCCCGCCACCGAGCCGCCAGCGCTGCTGGCGCCAGGTGATATGGTACAGTTTGTGGCGCGCTAAGCGATTGCAGAAACCATGAGCCTGATGCTACACCAGGAAATACAATCGGAGCTTGCGGCCATCGAGCAGGACGCTACGCTCTGCGAAGCAATAAACTTTCATGACCGGGCAGAAGCCATCGACGCCATCGAGTTCGGTATTATTGATCGGATTGAAGGGCTGCTTCGGACAACAGATCCGCCAGAAGCGCTGATCTCACTACAACAGCGTGCGCAGCGCGCCAAGCGTCAGCTGGAAGCGGTTGACGCTGCCTTGTTTCAGCGGCTTCGGGCAGATATCCGAACGGGCAGTTGCACGGGCGCTGCGCTCAAGGCTGTGATCGATCGCTATACTGGGCGTCACTCAAGCCGCAGCCAACAGCAAGATGCGCCAGGCTATGACAATCTTGATCTGTTTGTCAATGGACTACTGCGCATTCAGGCCGTGCCTGTAGAGACACAGGCGCGCGAGCCGGAGATGGTCTACTATCAGAAGACGCCTGCTCGCATCATTCTTGAGCTGGTGGAGCAAGCCCAACTTACGCGAGAAGATCGCTTCTACGATCTGGGATCGGGCCTGGGTCACGTTCCCATGCTGGTGAATCTCCTCAGCGGCGCGCTTGCAAATGGTGTAGAATTCGAGCCAGCCTACTGCGAATTTGCGCGCGCGTGTGCGGCAGAGCTGCACCTATCACGGGTAGAGTTTATCAATGCAGACGCACGTACAGCGGATTACTCCGCCGGGAGCGTCTTCTTTATGTATACGCCCTTTACGGGCAGCATGCTGCAAGCAGTGCTGGATAGGCTGAGGGGCGCAGCACAAGCGCGGCCGATCCGACTCTTCACGTATGGGCCTTGTACGCCCCACGTCGCCCGGCAAGCGTGGCTAACCTGTATAGACGACCATGGGGGCCACCGCTACAAGCTGGGTGTATTCAGAAGCCGTTGAAGCTCGCACGCGCCAGCATGCACCTCGCACGCGGAAGGCGGGGCGCAACACTGGCACTTTGATGGGGAGCTGCATGTGATCGCCGTGCTCGCCGCTGGCCCCCTGCTGACGGTACAGGATCTTGGGCGGCCCGGCGCGCGGCGCTTCGGCGTGCCGCTGGGCGGCGCGATGGACGCCTTCGCCCTGGCGGCGGCGAACCGGCTGGTTGGCAACCCGCCAGGGGCTGCCGGCCTGGAGCTTACGGCGGGCGGCGTCGATCTCGCCTTCACGCGCCCCACGCTGCTGGCGCTGGCTGGCGCCGACCTGGGCGCGACCCTGGACGGTCGCCCGCTGCCGCTTTGGGCGGCGACACGGGCCGATGCTGGCGCACGCCTGCGGCTTGCTGGCCGCCAAGGCTGGGGCGCGCGGACCTACCTTGCTGTAGCAGGCGGGATTGCGGTGCCCCTGGTGCTGGGCAGCCGCGCCACCGAGCTTGGCGCGGGCTTCGGCGGGCACCAGGGGCGCCCGCTGCGCCCCGGCGACAGCCTGCCCATCGGCGCGCCGTGGCCTGGCGCGGCCCTGGCCGTGGGCCTGCGCTGGCCGGAGGCGCTGCGCCCGCCCTACGGCCCCACGCCCACACTGCGCCTGCTGCCCGGCCCGCATCTTAGCGCCTTTGCCCCCGACGCGCTGGCACTGCTGGCGGCGGCAACGCTGCGCGTGAGCAGCACATCGAACCGCATGGGCTACCGCCTAAAGGGCGTGCAGCTGAGCTACGCCCTCCAGGCGAGCCTGCCCTCGCTAGGCGTGCTGCCGGGGGCCGTGCAGGTGCCGCCGGACGGCGCGCCCATCCTGCTGATGGCCGACGCCCAGACGACGGGCGGCTACCCGGTGCTTGGCGCCGTGATCGCCGCCGACCTGCCGCTGGCGGCCCAGCTGCTGCCCGGCGACGCGCTGCGCCTTGCGCCCGTGAGCCTCGCCGAAGCCCTGGCCGCGCGCCGCACCCAGGCCGATGCGCTGGCCGCGCCGCTCGACGCCGACGACGGCGCGCTGCTGGCGGGGTGGGCTGGGGCGCTGGGGTAAGATTGCAGATTGCAGATTTCGGGCAACCGGATCTGCAACCTTGTCTAAGGCTGCGCTTGGGCTGCGCCCTGCCCTGTTCCCTGTTCCCTGTTCCCTGTTCCCTTGAGCGGCACTAGGCTCACGGCACCGAGCTGCACGCCCAGGGAGCGCCGGTCGTTCTGGCGCGGGTCTTCTACGGCGGGCACCCAGGATTGGCTGTCCAGGCGCAGCAGCAGCGTGCCGCCAGGGGCAGTCGGCAACGTGGCGGGGTCGAGGCGCACGCTGTAGCGTTGCGGCTGCTCGCCCACAGCAAGGCAGCCAAGCTCCACGGGCGCGCCCTGGGTCTCGGGCCAGAGCGGCGCCTCCGGCAAAGCACTGAGGCAGACGCGGGCCGGGCCGAGCTGGGCGGGGCGGGCGCCTGCCGCAAGCTCGATGCTCAGCTCGGCGGGCGTGGCGGCAGCGGGCCAGGGCAGGCGCAGTGTGGCGTCGCCGTTGGTCCAGCTGTAGGCGCTGCCGTCGGGCCGCCGCTCGGGGCGATAGAGCCCAACCACCTGGGCGGCGAAGTCGCTGGGCGTGAGTGGCGGGGGCGGGGCGGCCACGCTGCCGGGGTCCGTGGGCACGGCGCGGTAGATCGTGAGCGGCAGGCTGAGCCGAGACACGTTGCGCGGCTTCTGGTCGGTGAGCTGCTCGAACTCGGGCAGGTCGAGCGTGAAGCTGCCCACAGGCTCCAGAGCGAACCCGGGCAGTGCGAGGCTCGCGCCAGAGGCGCTGAGCAGTAGGTAGACCGTGCGGCCCCGGGCGTGCCAGCGGCGGGCCTGGGCGGCGAGCGCGTCGGCGTACTTGCCGGGCGTGCTGCTCTTCACGGCGAAGGCGTCTAGCCCGTAGCCAAAGCGCAGCGGCGTGGCCACCAGGTCGGGCACATCGCGTGACTCGGCGTAGATCGGGGCGCCGCCGCGCATCAGCAGCACGTCCTGGCCTGGGGTGAAGCGCCCCGCCAGCTCGCGCAGCTGCGCCA
>JAYUYB010000616.1:0-3249 GCA_043752655.1 Chloroflexota bacterium | reverse complement strand
GCATGCTGGCCCGCTACGGGCCGCGACTGCGCAAGGAGAGCTTTCTCAGTGTGATCATGCTGCGGCTAAGCTTTCTGCCCTACGACCCGATCAACTGCCTGATCGGCATGGCGCGGATCGGTTGGCTGCGCTTTATGGCCGCCAACACCCTGGGCAGCCTACCGGGTGTGATCGCGATTGTGCTGGCCGGTGCCTCGGTGGAGGGGCTCGACCAGGGCCTGCCCATGTTCAACCCGATGGTGCTGCTCAGCGCCGTGCTCCTGCTGCTGCTCAGCCTCGGTGGCGCGCTCGCGCTGCGGCGAGCCCAGCCCCTCACCGGAAAAGAGCCCCTCGATGATCGATAAAGTGCTGCGTGAGCCGAAGGAGTCGCTGCTCAGCCCGCTGGTGCAAGGGCCGCTGCGCCGCATTCACCCTACAACAGTGACGGTGCTGGCCGCGGTTGTTGGCCTCGCCGCCGCTGTCGCTGTCTGGCAGGGCGCCTACTTGCCCGCCCTGGCGCTCTGGGCAGTGAACCGCGTGCTCGATGGGCTGGATGGCACGCTGGCGCGCATCACGAACCAGCAGAGCGACCTTGGCGCCTACCTGGATATTGTGCTCGACCATGTGGTCTACACAGCGATCCCGCTGGGCCTGGCGCTGGCCGCCGGCACAAGCGAGGCCTTCCTGGCGTTGTCATTGCTGCTCGCGAGCTTCTACATCAATGGGGCAAGCTGGATGTATCTTGCGGCGCTGATCGAGAAGCGCCAGGCCGGCGCCGTTGCCCAGAGCGAGCTCACGACCGTGACTATGCCGGGCGGGCTGGTGGAGGGCGCCGAGACGGTCTTCTTCTACTCGCTGTTTCTGCTCTTCCCCGGCGCGCTCGTGCCGCTCTTCGGGCTGATGGCGGCGCTCGTGCTGATCACCGCAGGCCAGCGGGTGCCCTGGGCGATCCGGCACCTGCGATAGCCGATAGCCGATAGCCGTAGGGAGAGAGACATGTCCAAGACACTCGCCGCCGCGCCGCCCCAGAGCTGGCTGAGCCGCCACTGGCAGAAGCTGGTGGCCGCCGCGATCTGGCTTACGCTGGTGGGCAGCTTCCTGGGCTACAGCGTGGTCACGGGCAGCACGCCCACCGAGACGCTGCGCGATCTGGTCGATCTGCTGCGCACGCCCTTTGGCCCGCTGCTCTACATTTTGATCTACACGCTGCGCCCGCTGGCCTTCTTCTCGGCCATCATCGTCACGCTGCTTGGCGGCGCTATCTGGGGGCCGCTCTGGGGCACCGTGTTCGTGGTGATCGGCTCGAACCTTTCTGCGAGCCTGGCTTACGGCTTTGGCCGCGTGTTCGGCCAGGGCATCCTGCCCGAGGGCGGCAACGACGCGACGGGCGGCATCGTGGGCCGCTACGCGGAGCGCCTGCGCAAAAACGCCTTCACTACAGTGCTCATCATGCGCCTGATCTTCCTGCCCTACGATCTGGTCAACTATCTGTCTGGCTTCCTGCGCGTGCCGTTTCGGCCCTTCATCCTGGCGAGCATCCTCGGCTCGCTGCCCGGCACGCTCACCTTTGTGCTTGCCGGGGCCTCGCTCGACATCGACGATATTTTTGCCGGGCGCTTCTCGATCAGCGCGATTAACCCGTGGACCCTGGCGCTCTCGGTGGTACTCTTTGTGGCGGGCCTGGTGATCGCGCGCATGCTGCGGCAGAAGGAGCAGGCCTAAACGATGAGTGACAACTTCCACACAATTGTGATCGGGGCCGGCTCCGGCGGCCTGACCGTGGCTGTGGGCCTGGCCAACTTAGGCAAGCCCACGGCGGTAATCGAGGCGCTGCACGTAGGCGGCGACTGCACCAACGTGGGCTGCGTGCCCTCCAAGACGCTGATCCACCAGGCGGAGCTGCGCGGCCCCGCCAACGCCCAGGGCGTGATGGCCGAGGTGCGTCGCAAGCGCGACGCCCTACGCGAGAAGGAGACCCACGAGTTCGGCGAGCTGCCCAACCTGAGCCTGATCTTCGGCCGGGCGCGCCTGCGCGACCCGCATCACGTCACTGTTACTGGCCCCGATGGCGCCGTGCGCGAGCTGAGCGCCGAGCATGTCGTGATCGCCACTGGGGGCCGCCCGCGCAAGCTCAAGCTCACTGGCCTGCCGGATGCGCGCATGCTCACCAACGAGAGCGTGTTCGAGCTGCCTGAAGTCCCGCATCACCTGGCCATCCTGGGCGGCGGCGTGATCGGCATAGAGCTGGCCTTCGCCTTCCGCAAGCTCGGCAGCCGCGTAAGCCTGATCACCAGCGCGCCACGCGTGATGGACAAGTTCATCCCCGAGGTCGCCGAGGCGCTCGGCGCGTCGCTCCAGGCCCACGGCATCGCCGTGTACGCCGGGGCCAACGCCCACTCCTACGACGAGGCGCAGCAGACGCTGCGCGTGCAGCGCGGCAGCGAGCTGCACACGCTCGACGAGGTGGACTACGTGCTCGTGGCGATCGGCCGCCAGCGCAACCTCGAGGAGCTTGGCCTGGAGGCGGCAGGCGTACACTTCGACCCAAAAAAGGGCATCGCCACCGACAGCTACGGCCGCACGAATCTGCCGCATATCTACGCCATCGGCGACGTGACGCCGACCTCCGCCTTCACGCACTCCGCCAACGCCCAGGGGCGCCGTGTGGTGCAGCGGATCGCCTTCCCGCTGCTGCCCGCCCGTGACCCGGAGCCGCCCTACCCGTCGGCCACCTTCTCCGACCCCGAGGTCGCCACGGCGGGCATGAGCCAGGCCGAGCTTGCGCGGCGCTACCGCCCCGAGCTGGTCAAGCGCATCCGCGTGGATCTGGTGACACAGACTGATCGCGGCTACACCGACGACCTGCGCCACGGCTTCATCGTGGTGGACGCCGTGCGGCTCACCGGCACCATCCTGGCGGTGACGATCGTGGGGCCGCGCGCGTCCGAGATGATCTCGCTCTTCACGCTGGCCATCCAGGCCAAGCTCTCGCTCTACACGCTCTACCGGGTTGTCTACCCGTACCCCACCTTCTCCAGCGGCGTGCTAAAGGTGGCCGACGCCTTCCTGCGCGAGACGCTGCCAAACTTTAGGGGCGAGCTGGCGACGTACCTGCGCTACCGCTGGGCCCGGCCCGCGCGCGGTGGCGCCCCAAGCCACGCACGGCAGGCGTGATCCTCATCGTCATGCTTCTGGGAGGGCGTAGCCGCCACATCGTCATGCTTCCGGGAAGGCCTCACCAAAGTCGAGGCATGGTGGCAAACCACCTTC
>JAYUYB010000615.1:0-3249 GCA_043752655.1 Chloroflexota bacterium | reverse complement strand
CCTGGGCGCTCACTCCGCTGCTGTTCTTCGCCGTAGAGTACGTCACCCTGCTCCAAGTGCGCTACCTCTACTTCCTGGGGCCGCTCTGCTGCGTGGCCTTTGGGGCCGTGCTGAGCCGCCTCTGGGAAAGGCCGGCGGGGCGCCTTGTGGTGCTCGCCGCGTTTAGCCTGATCGCCTGGCTCGGCCTCTGGCTCTGGTTCAACGCCGCCGTGATCGGCATCAAGCCGTCGCTCGTGCCGCTGACGCACTGACTGGACGGTGGACAGTAGACGGTAGAGGCGTGTTTTCAGTACCGTCCGTCGTCCACCGTCCTGAGCTCACCGTCCACCGTCCTCCGTTACCCCAACAGCCCCAGAAGCTGCGCCCAGAGTGCCTGGAAGAAGGCCGGGTCGAGCAGCAGGATGGCGCCGATGCCCACGGCTAGGGCGAGGATCACCGCCAGCAGGGGCACGAGCCAGCGTGGCAGGCTGCGGGGCATGCGCGAGCCGCCCAGGGCCGGCAGAGGCTCGGAGCTCTCGACATAGTGCTGGGAGCGGAACTCCTCCAGCATAGCGGTGGCGTTCAGCCCAAGATACTCGGCGTAGCTGCGCACCATCTGGAGCGCGGCGGGCCCGCGCGGCAGCAGCGTAAACTTCTCGTCCTCCAGGGCCTGAAGGTTCGACATCCTGATGCGCAGGTCGTTCTCGATCTGCACCAGGGTGATGTGGCGGCGCAGCCGCTCGGCGCGCAGCCGTGGGCCGAAGCTTTGGCTGGGCTCGTCACCCGCCGCTGCCGGTGCGGCCTTGGCGTCGGCGGGGGGCGGCATACGCAGCAGTGCCATCTCCTCGGCCTCGCTCATAAAGACCGGCTCCTCCTCCTCGGGGCGCTTGCGCGCGCGGCGCGGCGCCAGGTGGGCGGTGGGCGTCGTGGCCGGGCGCGCAGGCGGCGACTCTGGGAGTGCAGCGACGGGCTGAGGGGTGGCCTGGGCCATGAGCGCTGGCTCGGGCACGGCAAGGCGGGCGCGCAGGCGGGCCAGCAGCTCCGCCGTGCGATAGGGCTTGGGCAGATAGTCGGCGGCGCCAGCCTCGATGCCGCGCACCACATCCTCCTCGTGGGCGGCAGCGCTCAGCACCAGCACCGGTGTCTCGGCGGCCAGGCGCCCAAGCAGCTCCCAGCCGCCATCGTTGCCTGTGCGCACCTCGAGCAGCACCAGGTCGGGGCGCTGCTCGGCGTAGAGCCCCTCGGCGTGGCGCAGATCGCTGCTGCGCGCCACCTCGAAGCCCGCCGCCTCAAGTTGGGCGCCCAGGCGAGCCAGCAATGTCACATCGTCGTCTATAATCAGGATCGAAGGATTCATAGCCGCTTTACATTGTCTTACTTCTCAATGCGGGCCGGGTCGGCCCGGATTATACCACGGCCAATGCAGACACTTTACGACGTGATTGTGGTGGGCGCCGGCCACGCTGGCTGCGAGGCCGCCAACGCCGCCGCCCTGATGGGCTGCCGCACGCTGCTGCTCACTATCGACCTCGACAAGCTGGCGCACCTCTCGTGCAACCCCAGTATCGGCGGCCCCGCCAAGGGCCACCTGGTGCGCGAGATCGACGCCATGGGCGGCCTCACCGGCCGCATCACCGACCGCACCGCCATCCAGATCCGTCTGCTCAACGAGAGCAAGGGGCCAGCCGTGCAAGCCCTGCGCGCCCAGTGCGACAAGCGGCTCTACGCCCAGGAGATGAAGGAGACCCTGGAGCGCGTGCCGGGGCTCGATCTGCGCCAGGCAATGGTGGAGCGGATTGTACCTTTGAGGGGACAGGGGACAGGGGACAGGGGACAGGGGCCGGACGAGGCTACGTTTGCGGTTGTGACACACATCGGCTCGACGTATCACGCGAGGGCGCTGGTGCTTACGACAGGCACGTTTCTGCGTGGTCGCGCAATTACGGGGCAGGCTGTCTGGGGCGCTGGTCGGGCGGGCGAGGCGCCTGCTGTGGCGCTCGCCGAGGATCTGGCCGCGCTTGGCTTTCCGCTCATTCGCCTCAAAACCGGCACGCCGCCCCGCATCCACGCCCGCAGCATCGACTTCACCCACACCGAGCCCCAGCACGGCAGCGACGTGCCGCTCTACTTCGGCCACTACTACGATGACCCCGACGACACCACCGTCCACCGTCCACCGTCCACCGTCCACCGTCCACCGTCCACCGTCCACGGCCCGCCCGCCCCGCTCTACCCCCACCCCAGCCTGGATGGATGGCGCCCGCAGCTGCCGTGCTACCTGGTGCATACCACGCCGGAGTTTCACCAGATTGTGCGCGACAATCTGGGGCGCGCCCCGCTCTTCAGCGGCGTGATCGAGGGCGTGGGGCCGCGCTACTGCCCCAGTATCGAGGACAAGATCGTGCGCTTCGCGGACAAGGAGCGCCACGGGCTGTTCCTTGAGCCAGAGGGCTGGGGTACCCACGAGGTGTATGTGCAGGGCTGCAACACCTCGCTGCCTGAGGATGTGCAGTGGGCCATGCTGCGCGTCATCCCTGCCCTGCGCAAAGTGGAGCTGACGCGCGTGGGCTACGCGATCGAGTACGACGCCGTGGCCACCGGCGAGCTTGGCGCCGATCTTCAGGCCCGCCGCATGCCCGGCCTCTTTCTGGCCGGCCAGATCAACGGCACCACCGGCTACGAGGAGGCCGCCGCCCAGGGTCTGATGGCTGGCCTCAACGCAGCGCGCCGCGTGCAGGGCGCCCCCGCCGTGATCCTGCGCCGCGACCAGGCCTACATCGGCGTGCTGATCGACGACCTGGTGACAAAGGCGATCCACGAGCCCTACCGCATGTTCACCTCGCGGGCCGAGTATCGCCTGCTGCTGCGCGGCGACAACGCCGACCTACGGCTTACGCCCCTGGCCCACGAGCTTGGTCTGGTTGGCGCGGGACGGGCAGCCGCCGTGGAGCGCCGCCGCGAGGCTGCCGCCACGCTCCATGCCGCGCTGGAGGGGCGCCGCATCCACCCCGCCGCCGCCGTCAACGCCGCCCTGGTGGCGCAAGGCATCGAGGCGCTGAGCCAGCCAATGAGCGCGGCCGAGCTGCTCGCCCGCCCGGCGGTGCGCTACCCGCAGCTCGCCGCCGCGCTGGCGCTGCCCGCCACACCAGGCCATGTGGCCGAGCTGGTGGAGGTGGCCTGCAAGTACGGCGGCTACATCGCGCGCCAGCAGCGCGAGGTGGCGCGCGTGCGCAAGATGGAAGATCGGCGCATCCCAGCCAGCCTCGACTA
>JAYUYB010000614.1:0-3251 GCA_043752655.1 Chloroflexota bacterium | reverse complement strand
AAGAGCGTGAGGCCACTGCTGCTCAGCAGGGTGCTCGCAAACACGTAGCCCGCGCGCGTCCCGATCGCGGCCAGGAACAGCACCAGCCCCATCTGGCGCAGGGTTAGATTCGCGCTGTAAGGCACCGTCCAGACCAGCGGCCCCGTGCGCTCGAGCGTGCCCAGCACCAGCGCCACCAGCAGCGGCCCGCCGGCAATACCCAGCCGGAAGCTGCTCCCGCCTGGCAAGGGAAGCGGGATCTGCCCGAGCAGCAGCCCCAGCACCAGCCCCAGGCTGAAGGTCAGGAGGTCGATCTCGCTCAGCGCGCGGTACGAGTCGCCGAAGAACTCGCTCACTTCGCGCATGCGCTCGCGCAGCGCCACCACCCGCACCCGGTCGCCCGGCTCCAGCACGCTGCTGCCCGTCGCCAGCAGCTCGATATCGCCGCGCCGCACGCGGGTGACCAAAGCCCCAAAGCGCGCCTGGAGCGCCAGATCGCGTAGCCGCCGACCGAAAACGGCAGGGTTCGAGACAAAGATCCGCCGAAAGTCGAAGCTGCCACGGTCGAGCGCCAGCTCATCGGCGACGGGCGTGCCCAGGTAGGCGATCACCGGCTGAATGTCCTCGGCAGTGCCGGTCATACTCACCAGATCGCCGACCGCCAGCCGGGTCGTGCCATCGATCAGCCCCGTGGCGCCGCCGTGCTTTCTGCGCACGAAGATCACCCGCCAGGCGTGCGTGTGCATCAGGTCGCTGATCAGCGCCTGCTCGGCTGCGGGCTGGGTGACACAGACGGTGCAGCTCACCAGCTGCTCGGCCGACGCGCCGAGATCGCGCAGCTGACGCGCCTCGGCGCGGTAGTCGGGTTTCCAGCGCCAGTTTGCCAGAGCGATGGCCAGGATCATCCCGATCACGCCGACCGGGTAGGCGATCGAGTAGCCGACGATCGGCTCTGCCAGCAGCTGCTCGCGGGTGGCTGCGGGGGCGCTGTTTTTGATATATTCCAACACGCCTGCCAGGGCCGGCGTGTTGGTGAGGCTCCCTGCGAACAGGCCGGCCGACTGGGCCGGGCGCAGGCCGAGCGCGAAGTGTAGGCCGATCGTCAGTGCTGCGGCGAGCAGTATGACCCCCACGATGAACAGGTTGTCGCGCAGCCCCTTGCGCTTCAGCGAGCGGAAGAAGCCTGGCCCGCTGCTCAGCCCGATCGTGTAGACGAAGAGCACCAGGCCAAGCTGGTAGACAATCTCCGGTAGCTTGAGATCGGGGTCGAGCGCGCCAAAGGCTAGGCCCACGAACAGAACCGCTGCGATCCCCAGGCTGCTCCCGCCCACACGCAGCAGGCCGAGCGGGTAGCCGATCGCCGCGACAAGGAACAGCAGGATCAATGGTTGTTCGCGCAGGAAGTCAATCACAATCACTACTCGCTCCCATGCAATAACGCAGACCCTTGCCCACGGCCCCTCGCTCATTGAGGGAGAGGAGCGTTCGCAGCAGGAAGCCAGCTGGCCTCTCCTCTCCCGCTTAGGGCGAGGGGTTAGGGGGAGAGCGCGCCAAACTCCTCGATGCGCATCACTGGCCGCAGGGCGCGCCGGAACTCCCGCGTCGCAAATGCATCCCGCAGCATGTCGTGGCCGAGCTCATTCCCGATTGCCGCCATGACGATCCCCTGATCCAGCGACAGGTAATACGGCGAGACAACCCCAGTGTCGACGTTGACCGAGTCGTGGAAGCCCCACTGATCGTAGATGGCGAAGTCGCGCTCGAGCTTGGCGAGGTTTGCAAGCACCGCGCCGGGCGCCCAGCGCAGCGCCAGAAACGCTGCGTGCGGGGTCACGACGCCGTTCGTGTAGGTGGCAGGGGCCGGTTCAGGCTGCGGGTCTCGGCCAGGGCAGCCGGCGAAGCCCTGATCGACCAGCGTCTTGTCGTTGTTCGAGGCGTAGCCCTCGGGGTTCATGCCGATGCCCTCAACCCCATACTCCCGATACCCGCCCTCCGGCGTGTTGGCGGGCGAAAAGCCCCAGTAGCCATACTCGGCCTCCACAAGCCCGTGATGGATCTGCGCCTCGACCGTCAGCGGGTGATTGAGCCCCCAGCTGCGCGGTCCCCACTTTTCCTCGGGGACAAACAGGGCCGGCATCAGCGCCTCGAACATGCTGCCGCCCCAGCCCGGCACGATGCGCGTCCCGTTGTACGGGTAGGCGCCCTCGAAGACATCCACACCGTAGTAGGTGCGATAGACGCCGAGCGGCTTGGTCTCCTGCCAGCTCCAGTCGCAGGTGTCGGGGAAGGTCCGCCACGCGCCAAAGTACTCGCGGCTGGGGATCTCGCCAGTGGCGATCCCGATGTAGCTCGCGATGCGGCTCTCGCTGACGATGGTGTCGTAGCAGCACGGCGACGCACCTGTGCTCGGCACGACGTGAAACGCGATCCGGTTGACCTCTGGCCGATAGTAAAAGCCAAAATGCATGCTGTCAAATAGCGCCTCGGCGCGCGCCGCATGCTCGGGCACGCTGTTGGCAACCAGATGCAGCCCGGTCGCCAGCCA
The DNA here is from genome assembly GCA_043752655.1 of Chloroflexota bacterium. Taxonomy (GTDB): domain Bacteria; phylum Chloroflexota; class Chloroflexia; order Chloroflexales; family Chloroflexaceae; genus OHK40. The sequence goes on along the minus strand of JAYUYB010000614.1, from coordinate 727 downwards.
GCCGTTGTCGACGGACGACAGGATCGGGACGACTGGCTGGCCAGAGGACGGCCAGATCGTCAGCACCTGGCCGTTTCTGTGGTCGTACCAGTTGTAGTATTGCCCGCTCGGCTGGTGGCGCTCCATCGTCTCAAGCGAGCGCAGCGTGCGGTCGAGCCGCGCCACCGCCTCGCCGTGGCTGATCAGATCCAGCTCCTCTGCGACCAGTGTGCTCCACATGTAGGCGCCGATATTCGTGGTCGATGTTTGCACACTGCGCGTCCCATCGGCGGCCAGGCTATCAGCGGGCAGCCCCGAGCTCTCATCGGTCATCGCAACAAACGAGGCCCAGGTGTCCTGCGCGTAGCGGTACAGCGTCTGGCGCGTCTCACGCGAGCCAGCTGTCGCCACCGGGGGCGCAGACGCTGCCAGGACCGCCAGGATGCAGACGAGGGTGAGCGCGCGCACCGCAGCCGAGCGCCTGATACTCCAAAGCACATGCTCATTCATGGCTCTAAGTCTCCTTAAGATTTGGATCACGCGAACGTTTGGATCACGAAGGACGTTTGGACCACGAACGGCGCGAAAGGCCGCGAACCACCGCGAACCCGCCCACACCTATTCGGCGGCGTGCCCTGCGCGCTTTCGCGTTCGCGCCCTTCGCACCACTTCGCGCCGTTCGTGGTCCAGACGTTCGCGTGGTCCAGACCTTCACGTGGTCCTATCGGCTATCCAACGCCGCCAGGTG
>JAYUYB010000613.1:0-3256 GCA_043752655.1 Chloroflexota bacterium | reverse complement strand
CGTGCATCGCCAAACCCAAGCGCCAGAACACCCCTATGTCCAACTCCAAGGAGAGCACCGTTGTGAACGTCGCCGAACTGGAGTCGAAGACGCTCAGCGACCTGCGCGAGCTTGCCCGCAAGCTTGATCTGACCGGCATCAGCGGGCTCAAGAAGCAGGATCTTATCCTCAAGCTGATCCAGGCCCAGCCCGAGGAGCCCGCCAACACCTACAGCGACGGCATCCTCGATATTGTCTCCGACGGCTTCGGCTTCCTGCGCGGCGAGCGCATGCTGCCCGGCCCCGATGATGTCTACGTCTCGCAGTCGCAGATCCGCCGCTTCGGGCTGCGCACCGGCGACCGGATCTGGGGCCAGATCCGCCCCCCCAAGGAGAGCGAGCGCTTCTTCTCGCTGCTCCGCGTCGAGCTGATCAACGGCGTGGACTCCGAGACGGCCCGCAAGCGCCCTAGCTTCGAGCAGCTTACCCCGATCTTCCCCAACGAGCAGATGAAGCTTGAGACCGAGCCAAACCTGCTGCATACCCGCCTGGTCGATCTGATCGCCCCGATCGGGCGCGGCCAGCGCGGCCTGATCGTCTCGCCCCCCAAGGCCGGCAAGACCATGCTGCTCAAGGCGATCGCCAACGGCATCAGCGCCAACCACACTGACGCTCACCTGATGGTGCTGCTGATCGGCGAGCGCCCCGAGGAGGTGACGGATATGCGCCGCTCGGTCAAGGGCGATGTCTACTCATCCACCTTCGATGAGCCCGTCGAGGATCATACCAAGGTGGCCGAGATGACGCTCAACCGCGCCAAGCGCCTGGTGGAGGGCGGCCAGGATGTGGTGATCCTGATGGACTCGATCACGCGCCTCGCCCGCGCCTATAACCTTGATATGCCGCCCAGCGGCCGCACGCTCTCCGGCGGCATCGACCCGGTGGCGCTCTACCCGCCCAAGCGCTTCTTCGGCGCCGCTCGCAACATCGAGGGCGGCGGCTCGCTCACGATCATCGCCACATGCCTGGTCGATACCGGCTCGCGCATGGACGACGTGATCTACGAGGAGTTTAAGGGCACCGGCAACATGGAGCTGCACCTCGACCGCAAACTGGCCGAGAAGCGCATCTTCCCCGCCCTCGACATCCAGCGCTCCTCCACCCGCCGCGAAGAGCTGCTGCTCGCCCCCGAGGCGCTGCGCCAGGTCTGGACGCTGCGCCGCATGGTCAGCATGGTCGGCGACAACGACGGCACCGAACTGATGCTCACCCGCATGGCGAAGACGAAGACCAACGTCGAGTTTCTTGCCACCCTCAACCGGGGCGGGCAAAACTGAAACCTACCCGTCTCACGCTCGTATCAATGCTACCGATGAGCATCCAACATCCAAAATCCGCAATCCAAAATAAGGAGATTTTGCGTGATCCGCTGCACAACCTGTGACGCAGAGATAGCCAACAATGCGCGCTTCTGCACCAACTGCGGCTCCCCTATGGCCGCACCTGCGCCCGCCAGCGCTGCTGGTGCTATCTCTCAGACCATGGCCGACGTGTACGATAACCGCCCCGGCGAGCGTATCGACCTGCCCGACCCTACGATCGTGGGGTCGGGGCGGGGCCAGAGCGGCCTGAGCTACAAGATCCTCGGCACCACCATGCAGGCCGTGGTGCTGGAGCTACCCCAGGGCCAGAAGCTCTTCTCGGAGCGCGGCGGCATGAGCTGGATGAGCGCCAATGTGCAGATGCAGACGAACATGGAGGGCGGCGTGGGCGGCGCCTTCAAGCGCATGTTCTCCGGCGAGTCGATCTTCCTGGTCGAGTTTCAATCCTTGGGCGGCACCGCGCTGATCGGCTTCTCGGCCGAGTTCCCCGGCAAGATCGTGCCCCTGAACCTGGGCGCTGGCCAGCAGATCATCTGCCAGAAAGACGCCTTCATGTGCGCCGAGCGCTCGGTGCAGCTCGACATCCACCTCAAGCGCAAGCTGGGTGTGGGCGTCTTCGGCGGCGAGGGCTTTATTATGCAGCGCCTCACCGGCCCCGGCCTGGCCTTCGTGGAGCTAGACGGCGAGATCGTCGAGTATACGCTGGAGGCTAACCAGCTGCTGAAGGTGGACACCGGCCACGTGGCCATGTTCGAGCCCACCGTCACGATGGACATCGAGATGATGCGCGGCTTCAAGAACGTGCTCTTCGGCGGCGAGGGGCTCTTCCTCACCACCCTGCGCGGCCCCGGCCGCGTCTGGCTCCAGACCATGCCGGCCATCAATCTGGCCAAGAAGATCGCCCAATACCTGCCCTCGTCGTCCAGCAGCAGCAGCGGCTCGGGCATCAACTTGGGGAACCTCTTCTCATAGTAAAGCCCGTCGAAGCCCGTCGGGGCGCCCCTTGTGGACGCACACAAAAAAGAGCCTGGGAATATTCCCAGGCTCTTTAGAATTTGGCGAGCCCCACAGGCCCCTACACGAGGTTGATCAGCTCGTTGGCAGTGCGGCGCATATCCAGGAACACGAGGCCAAGCTTGGCACGGCTCTGGGCGAGCGCCGTAAGCACGGCCTCTTCGCCGATGGCCATCAGGATGACATAGCCGTCCTCGCCACGAACGAAGACCTGGTCGAGCTGGCCGCGGCGCAGCTCGTTGGCGATCCGCTCGCCGAGGGAGAGCATGGCGGCGCTCATCGCGGAGACCCGGTCTTCCTCGACGTCCGACGGCAGGGCCGAAGCCATGATGAGGCCATCAACGCTCACGACAGCCGAGGCCTCGATGTCGGGCGTGTTCATAGACAGGGCCTTCAGATGCCGCACCATCTCTTCGGTTCTGCTTGCCATTCATATCCTCCTTGGGCCGTCAGCCTGTGTGTGGGGCAGAGACAAGAGTGCACTGGCCTCTTCGAGCGTAGCGCAAGGCCGCAAGCTAACGGCCATACGCTGCTATTCTACTACATTTTTGCGTCGCGGGCAACTAGTTTACTTCGTGCTGATGGGGCATACGCCGCCAGGGGCACGCGGAAGTGTAATGATTAGCGGTCGTCGTAATTATAGCAACTCCGCATTACCGCAGCCACTCTGAATACAGTGCGCGAGCAGACGTTCGGCTATCGGCTATCGGCTATCGGCTATTGACGATCAGGGCGCCGCGATCCGGGCACGTAGCGCTGCGTCGGCGCCGTCTACCGCCTGCTCCGGCGTAAGCAGTCGCCGCAGCGCGCTGCCCTGCATGTCGGTAAGCATGGGCCACACCACCTCGGCTGCGCTGCGGCTGTTGGGCATGGGGAGCCCG
>JAYUYB010000612.1:0-8052 GCA_043752655.1 Chloroflexota bacterium | reverse complement strand
AACAGCATCGCCACGTTCAACGCCTTCCTGGAGCGCAAAGGCTTCAAGCTGAACGACTCAGGCGGCACGATTAAGACGAGCCCCGATGGCAAGCTGCTCCAGAGCAGCACGGTGGCCGAGATGATCGACGCGACCTTCGCGGGCGGCGAGACGCACAGCATTGCCGGCTCGTACGTGGAGTTCGCCGAGCGCCGCCCCCTGGACGCCTTCGCCCACCTGCCCGCCAGCCAGCTGCGCCGCGAGCAGCGCCGCGAGGGCTTCGAGGCCGGCAACGCCGACAAGATCTTCGAGAGCACCTACAGCGACCAGACGGCGAAGCGCGGGTAGGGGGCTTAGACAGTGTACTAGCGCGCCATCCACCACGAGGATGTGCCCATTGACATAATCGCTGGCGCGTGAGGCAAGGAACACCACCGCGCCAGCGAGGTCGTCTGGGGTGCCCCAACGGCCCGCCGGGATGCGCTCCAGCAGCTGCCGGCTGCGCACGGGGTCGTCGCGCAGCGCTTGCGTGTTATCGGTCGCCATGTACCCTGGCGCAATTGCGTTCACGTTGACGCCGCGGCTAGCCCATTCGTTGGCAAGCGCCTTCGTCAGCCCTGCCACGGCGTGCTTCGAGACGGTGTAGGCCGGCACGCGGATGCCGCCCTGAAACGACAGCAACGAGGCAACGTTAATGATTTTACCGCGCCCCTGGGCGAGCATCTGCTGGCCGGCGGCCTGTGCCAGCGCCCAGACTGCGACAAGGTTCACGTCGAGCACCGCCTGAAGATCGGCCAGCTCGGTCGCCTCCGCAGCGGCGCGCCGGACGATACCAGCGTTGTTTACGAGGATGTCGATCCGGCCAAGCCCATGCACGGTCTGCTCTACCATTGCCACGGCCTGCTCAGGCTTGCTAAGATCGGCGGTGAGCGCGAGGCCGCGCCGCCCGGTGGCCTCGATAGCGCCAAGTGTCGCGGCGTTATGGCCGCTGCGCGAGACGAACGCCACATCGGCGCCGGCCTGGGCTAGCGCGATCGCCATCCCTTGACCCAGCCCCTTATCGCCGCCGGTGACGAGCGCAACCTGCCCGTCCAGCCGAAACATGTCCAGTATCACGCGCTGCCCTCCTCGCCTCACGCTGACGCGCTCACACGCTACCGCCCCTTGAGTAGCCCAATCGTCTTCTGCACCCAGGCGTGGTCTGGATCTAAGGCGACCGCCTGGGTGCGATGCTCACCGGCCAGCATCCAGAGGAAGTAGTTGGTGTAGCCTGGTGCGCTGCACGTGGTGTGGTAGCCGTGCGGCACCATCAGGATGGTCGAGTCCTGCACGGTGTAGGTGGTATCGTAGCCGCGCTCGGGGCTGTAGTGGCGGGTGTGGCCGAAGCCGCCCGGCTGATCGACGCGGAAGTAGTACAGCTCTTCGTGGAAAGCCTCACGCGGCAGGTCGTCGCGCTCGTGCTTGTGGGGCGGGTAGGTGCTCCAGTTACCGCTGGGCACAAGCGTCTCGCCGACAATCAGGCGCCGTGCGGGCAGCTCAGGCTGGTCGCTGCCAGTCAGAATAGTGCGCAGCTCGCGCCCGAAGCTCGCCGCGCCCATCTGGGTCGCGGTCACCTGCTCCGGCCCAATCGCGTAAGGCTCCGTCCGCAGGTCGGAGGGCGCAGAGCAGAGCCCGGCGTCCAGGTTGCCGTGCGCGGTGATCGTGTAGCTGCTGCCGGCCGGCAGGTAGACTGAGTGCGGCTTGCCGCCGAAGGGGTTCGCGCGCTTCCCGATGTTCTCGAACGTCTGGCCGCCCGCCTCGACGGTGCAGCGCCCGCCAAATAGCACGAGCAACGCCTCGCGCTCGCCAGTCTGGCCCGTGTGGGTGGCGCGGTCGGCGAGCAGCAGCCGTGCGAAATCGATCAGCTGGCAGGGATTCTCACTGGCAGGGTTCAGCCCCTGTTCGCCGCCAACGGCTGTGAAGAAGGTCGTCATTGCAGCGCTCCTTTGTAGATCCGCAGCAGCTCGCCCGGCTCGTGCTGCGCCTGAAGCAGCGGAATGATCGTGCGTGGCGGGCGCTGCGCAGCCGGTGGACGCGGATGTGCCACGGTGGCCGAGCGAGCAGCAAGGTCTCGACGCTTACATCATGCCAGGGTTGCCAGCGACTGTAAAGCGCCTCGCCTTCCAGATAGGGCTACGTCATGGTCGGGGCTGTTGCCAGAGCCAGGCGGATGAAACCGCAGCGGCCGGGCGTGCGGCCGCACGTCGGCCTGCGCCGACGCGTCCGGCGCACCACGCCACCAAGGCGCGCGTGTACGCGCCCGCCTCCCCACCATGACGTAGCCCAAGGGGTAAGGGCCAAAAGTTGACGCGCTCCCCCAGCCAGGGTATAGTGGAGCTACTACGCTGGGGCCAAAAATGGGCCAGAAATCTGTGGATAAAATGCCCGACAGGCGCACAATGCCGTCGCCCTCGCGCCAGTCGGCGCGGGGTGTTTTGTATACCAGCCCATGGAGTTGCCCGCACAAGGAGGAGCATCGTGAGCATCAACTGGGACGAGAAGTATGCCAAAGAAGGCCTCACCTTCGATGATGTGCTGCTCATTCCCGCCCACTCGCAGATCTTGCCCGCCCAGGTCGATGTAGCCACAGATCTTACCCGCAAGCTGCGCATCTGCATCCCGATCGTCAGCGCCGCAATGGATACCGTCACCGAGCAGCGCCTCGCCATCGCCATCGCCCGCGAGGGCGGCCTCGGCTTCATCCATAAGAACATGACGATCGAGCAGCAGGCCGAGATGGTCCGTAAGGTCAAGCGCTCCGAGAGCGGTATGATCACCGACCCGATTACGCTCCCCCCCGACCGCCTCGTCGGCGATGCGCTCGACCTGATGGCCGAGTACAAGATCTCCGGCGTCCCTATCGTCACCAACGAGGGCGACCTTGTCGGCATCATCACCAACCGCGATCTGCGCTTCGAGAACAATCGCGCGCGCCCCCTGCGCGAGCTGATGACCAGCAAGAATCTTGTCACTGTCGCCGAGGGCACCACGCTGGAGCAGGCCAAAGAGAAGCTGCACCAGCACCGCATCGAGAAGGTTCTCGTCGTCAATGGGCGCGGCAAGCTCACCGGCATGATCACCGTCAAGGACATCATGAAGCAGATCGAGCACCCCAACGCCTCCAAGGACGATCAGGGCCGCCTGCGGGTTGGCGCCGCCATCGGCGCCGTCGGCGACTTCATCGAGCGCGCCGCCGCCCTGGTGCGCTCCGGTGTCGATGTGCTCACCATTGATACAGCCCACGGCCACTCCCAGGGCGTGCTCGACGCCGTGCTGCGCGTGCGCGAGAATTTCCCCAACGTCCAGCTGATCGCGGGCAACGTCAGCACCGCCGCCGCCACCGTCGCCCTCTGCGAGCGTGGCGTCGATGGCGTTAAGGTTGGGCAGGGGCCTGGATCAATCTGCACCACCCGCGTGATCAGCGGCACCGGCATGCCCCAGATTACCGCTATCACCGACTGCGCGCGCGCCGCCGAGCGCATGGGCGTGCCGATTATCGCCGATGGCGGCATCAAGTACTCCGGCGATATCCCCAAGGCCCTCGCGGCCGGCGCCCAGAGCGTGATGATCGGCTCGCTCTTCGCTGGCACCGAGGAAAGCCCCGGCGAGACGATTCTCTACGAGGGCCGCACGTACAAGACCTACCGCGGCATGGGCTCGATCAGCGCGATGTCGCGCGGCAGCGGCGACCGCTACTTCCAGACCGATGTCAACGAGACGCGCAAGCTTGTGGCCGAGGGCATCGAGGGCATGGTGCCGTTTAAGGGCGCCCTCCAAGACACGGTCTTTCAGCTTGTGGGCGGCCTGCGCGCCGGCATGGGCTACGTCGGCGCCGCCGATGTCGAGGCCCTGCGCCGCGACGCCCGCCTCATCCGCGTCACTATGGCCGGCCAGATCGAGAGCCACCCCCACGACGTGATGATCACCAAAGAGGCGCCCAACTACGAGCGCCGCTAGTACATCCTCCGAGCGATCGTAAGGGCGCCCCTTGTGGGCGCCCCAGCCCCTTGTGGGCGCTCCAAGCTATGCGAACCTCGCAAAAATGCTCGGTCGGAGTACTCGCATGACATCCACCAGCATCCCGCCCGGCTTCGAGGATACCCTCGCCCCGATGCGCGCCTCGCACGAGCAGATCCTCGCCGCCCTGCGCGCCCACGGCGTCACCGTCGCGCCCTATCCAGCAACGCTCCCCGCTCCCAACGAGCGTGGCCTCGCCGCAGCCCGCGCCTACCCGATGCAGGGTGTGCTCAAATATCATGGCCTCGCCGACTGGCAGTATCGCACCGCTTTCCTGCCCAGCATCTCCGTAAATAACGATGCCGCCGAGACAGTTACGCTGGTCGAGTTCGACCCGCGCCTGTCCGCCGACGAGGCCACCATCGGCGGGCTACCTGCCCAGGGCCGCGAGCTGGAGCGGATTGTCCAGATCCTTAACGCCGTGCGCGCCCTTGGCGGCACCCGTACAGCCGCCCGCGTCACCACGCGCAACGTGCTTAAATCACGTGTGGCCGGCAAGGGCCTTGGCACAAGCGCCGCCGGGGCGGCTGCCCTTGCCGCCGCCGCCGTCGGCGCGCTCTACGGCCCCGCGCTTGTCGCCAACACGCGCTTCCTCAGCTGCGTCGCCCGGCTGCTCGCCGGCTCAGGCTGCCGCGCCGCCACCGGCGGCCTCGCCCTCTGGCTCGCCTACCCCGGCATCCCCCACGAGGACAGCTTCGCTGTGCGCCTCGATGGCGAGGGCCAGCTGGACGACATGCGCCTGATCACGCTGCCCATCGACTCCCGCGTGGGCCTGAAAACCGAGCAGGCCCACCACGACGCGCCCCACAGCAGCTTCTTCAAGCCGTGGATGCTCAGCCGTGGCCCCGAGATCATCGAGTGCCTGGAGGCCGCCCGGCGCGGCGACTGGCGCGTGATCGGGCAGCTCGCCGAGCTCGACAGCATGCGCCTTCACGGCGTCACCATGTCTGGCTCCCGTGAGCACAAGCTGATCGGCTGGGAGCCAGAGAACATCGCCATCTTCCGCATGTGCGACGAGCTGCGCACGCGCGGCGTGCCAGTCTACGCCAGCACCGACACCGGCCCCACTGTCGTGCTGCTTACCCACCGCGATCACGAAGATGCCGTCGTCGCCGCCGTCGCCGCCCTCGGCCTCGGCCTAGAGAGCGTGCGCGGTCGCATCGCCGGCCCCGCCACCCTCATCGACATCGACGAGGCGCGTACCCAATTAACCCCATGAATCGTCGGGTCGCCCCTCGTGGGCGCCCTCTGAATCGTCGGGTCGCCCCTCGTGGGCGCCCTCTGGGATATACTCTCTACACATTAAACAAAAAGTGGCAGACATCCCCATCCTGCACGATGTACGTCTTGCCCTCCATGCGCACCGTGCCCTGCTTCTTGGCCGCGTTCATGTCGCCCGCGCTGATCAGATCATCGTAGGCCACGATCTCGGCCCGGATAAAGCCGCGCTGGATGTCGGAGTGGATCGTGCCCGCCGACTCCACCGCCGAGGTGTTGCGCCGGATCGTCCAGGCCCGCACCTCGTCCGGCCCCGCCGTCAGAAAGCTGATCAGCCCAAGCAGTTCGTAGCTGCGCTGGATCACCAGATCGCGCGCCGGCTGCGTGATCCCAAGGTCCTCCATGAACGACGTGGCGTCTGCATCGTCCAGCTGTGCCAGCTCGGCCTCGATCTTCCCGCACAGCGGCACCACCGCGCTGCGCTTATGCGCGTACTCCACCACCGGGGGCGACCCGATCTGATCCTCGCCCAGATTCGGCAGCAGCAGGATCGGCTTGGCCGTCAGGAACTGGTAGCCGCGGATCAGCCGCTCCTCCTCCTCGCTCAGCTCGAGCGCGCGGATCGGCTGCTCTTGCTCCAGCGCGCCCTGAAGCCGGTTGAGCAGATCGCGCTCGGCCAGGCGCAGCTCTTTGTCCTTGGTCGCCATCTTCGTGATATCGGCGTTCAGCCGCACTAGGCGCCGCTCGATGATCGCCAGATCCGAGAACGCCAGCTCCAGATCCACGGCCTGAATGTCGCGCTCCAGGTTCACCGTGCCGTCCGGGTGCGGCACGCCGGAGTCTGTGAAGGCGCGCGCCACGTGCAGCAGCGCGTCGGCGCTGCCAATAAAGTTGAGCAGCGCAGGCGGCAGCCCGCCGCCCTGGCGCCCGCCCCCGCTGATCCCCGCCACATCCACATACTGCACGTCGGCGTAGGTGATCTTCTTCGGCTTAAACAGCTGCGTCAGCACCTCGAGCCGTCGATCTGGCACCTTTACCATCGCCAGGTTCGGCTCCATCTGGCCCGACGAGAAGGCCGCCGTCTCCGCTGTGCCGCGTGTGAGCGCGTTGAACACCGTTGTCTTGCCGCTGTTTGCCAGCCCAATGATCGCGATCTTCATATACGGCCCTGCCCCAGCTCTCTTTACGACATACTGTCGCATTCTGCGGCAGCTTCGCCAGTATAGCGCGAGCCCCAAGATGACGCAACTGTAAGCTTTTTTACACCTTTTGCTCTTTCGGCACCGTAGCCGCCCGGCTATAATGCGGCTGCAAGCTCGTTCAATCTGCGGCTTAGTCCGCGTTCATTGCGCTGCCACTACTTATGTACGGGCTTCCGCAACCTTCTTGCCATGTATGGCGTCCATGCTGGTGTGCAGATCCTGCCGCTAGCACGTTGTGCAGGGAGTTGCGGTAGCTCACAGGCGACTTATGGCTGCCTCAGAGGATCTGCGCGAGCTTATCCAGCGCGCTCAAACGCGCGACCCAACCGCGATCAGCGAGCTGTACAACCGCTACGCCGCGCTTGTGCTGCGCTACCTCTATCTGCGTGTCGCCGAGCACGAGCTCGCCCAGGATCTTACCCAAGAGGTGTTCATCAAAGTTATTAATGCGATCGGTCGTTTCGAGTACCGCGAAGAGAAGGCGTTCCTTGGCTGGCTGTATACCATCGCCGCGAATGTCCTCAACAGCCACCGGCGCCGCCGCCGTGTGCTCTCTACTCCCATCGATGCCCGCGACAACCTGATCGATCATCGTAGCCAGGACGATGCTCGCGCCATCACCGACCGCGTGGCCATCGAGCAAGCCCTCGGCCAGCTCACCCGTGACCAGCAGCAGGTTGTGACGCTGCGCTTCTTCGCCGATCTGAGCAACAGCGAGATCGCCGGCATGCTCCAGCGCACCGAGGGGGCCATCAAGGCCATCCAGCACCGTGCGCTCCAGAGCCTCCAAAAGATCATGCGCCGCGAGGCCGATGAGTATGCGCTGCCTGCCCCCGCGCCCCGGCAGCGCGCGCTGCTGCACGCCGAGCGCGAGCGTGTCCAGCCCCTTGTGCTGCCAGAACGTCCGGTGGCGCCGTTGCAGTCGCCGGCAGGAGACTGACGTGCGCCCCGATCTGTCACCGCTAATTGATGCGGCTCTTGAGCGGCTTCAGGCTGGTGCGAGCATCGAGGAGTGCTTGCGCGCCTACCCCGAGCACGCCGCCGAGCTAGAGCCGATTCTGCGCACGGCTGCCGCCATCAAGCGTCAGGCCAGCGCCGCGCTGCCGCCCTCCCTTGAGCAGTGGCTGGTCTCCGGGCGCCACGAGATCGAGCAGCTCGCCCGCAGCTCCTACGCCCGCCGCGAGCCGCTCCCTGCGCGCCTCGCCCGCAGTGTCCACGCGCTCTTCGCAGGCTCCTTCCGGCGCGGCGCTCCTCGCCTGGCCAGCGTGGTCCTCAGCGCGCTCATCATCTGCGCAATGACGTTCTACACCGTGGATGCCGCTTCTGCCAGCAGCCTCCCCGGCGAGTACCTCTATAGCTGGAAGCTCCTCTCCGAGCAGACTCGCCTCTCCCTCACCTCTGATCCCAACCAGCGGGCTCAGCTCGTTGCCGCCAGCGTCGAGCGCCGCGTCGCCGAGATCGGCACTCTTGCTGAGCGCGCCCAGTCCGACCCCGCCCAGCTCGCCGAGACGGTTGATCGCCTCAACGCGCAGGTTCGCCAGGCCCTCGCTGGCCTCCCCGAGACTAGCCCCGAGGTACACGACCGCACGGTCGCCCG
>JAYUYB010000611.1:0-8071 GCA_043752655.1 Chloroflexota bacterium | reverse complement strand
TCATATCCACGCGGGTCATCGCCTCTTCGCTATCGAACATAAACTCGGCCAGCGCCTTGGCCAGCTCGGTCTTGCCCACGCCGGTGGGGCCAACAAAGATAAAGCTGCCAATTGGGCGGCGCGGGTCGCGCAGGCCGCTCCTGGCGCGGCGGATGGCGTCGGAGAGGGCGACGACCGCCTCGTGCTGGCCGATCACGCGCTCGTGGAGCCGCGCCTCCATGTCCACCAGCTTCTCGCGCTCGGTCTCCAGCATGCGGCTTACTGGCACGCCCGTCCAGCTGGAGACAATCTGAGCCACGTCCTCGTCGTCCACCACCTCGTCGAGGTTGGCGGAGGTAAGCCAGGCGGAGCGCTCGGCCTCAAACGCCTCGTTTAGGGCGAGGAAGCGTGAGCGCAGGCTGGCGGCCCGCTCATACTCGCGCCGGGCGCCGGCCTCCTCCTCGTCCTTCTGGATCTGCTGGAGCTCGGCCTCCTGCTCCTTGAGCGCCTTAGGCATGGCGAAGATGTCGATGCGCAGCTTGGCGCTGGCCTCGTCGATCAGGTCAATCGCCTTGTCGGGCAGGAAGCGGTCGTTGATGTAGCGGCTGGAGAGATGGGCCGCCGCAGTGATCGCCTCGTCGGAGATGGTGAGCTGGTGGTGATCCTCGTAGCGCTTGCGCAGGCCGCGCAGCATCTCCACGGTGGTCTCTACATCGGGCTCCTCCACGAACACGGGGCTGAAGCGGCGCTCTAGCGCGGCGTCCTTCTCGATATGCTTGCGATACTCGGTGATCGTGGTGGCGCCAACCACCTGGATCTCGCCGCGGCTGAGGGCTGGCTTGAGCATGTTGCTGGCGTCGATCGAGCCGGCGGCGGCGCCCGCGCCCACCACCGTGTGCAACTCGTCGATGAACAGCACAACCTTGCCCTTGGCGTTGCGCACCTCGTCCATCACGGCCTTAAGCCGCTCCTCGAACTCGCCGCGAAACTTCGAGCCCGCCACCATGCCCGCCAGATCAAGCGAGAGCAGCTTGCGGTCGCGCAGCGTGGGCGGAACGTCGTCGGCGATGATGCGCTGGGCCAAACCCTCGGCGATGGCCGTCTTGCCGACGCCTGTCTCGCCTACGAGCACGGGGTTGTTCTTGGTGCGGCGCGAGAGGATGCGGATCACGCGGGTGATCTCGGCCTCGCGGCCGATCACCGGGTCGAGCTTGCCGTCCTTCGCGAGCTGGGTCAGATCGGTGCTGTACTTTTCCAGGATCTCGTAGCGGCTCTCGGCGCTGGGGTCGTCGGAGCGCTGGGCGCCGCGGATCTCCATCAGCGCCTGATAGATCCGCTCCTGGTCGATCGAGAAGGTGTTGAGGATGCGGGCGGAGGCGCCCTCGCGCTCGCCGCTGAGGGCGATCAGCAGGTGATCCACGCCCACGTACTGATCGCCGAGGCGGTTGGCCTCTTCCTCGGCCCGCTTCACCAGGCGCTGGGTGCGCGGCGTAACGTAGACCTGGTTGCCAAAGCCGTACTGGCCGTAGACCTTGGGCGACTTCTCCAGCTCGCGCTCGACGCGCTGCGAGATCGTCTCCGGCTCAACATTCAGACGGGCGAGGGCGCGGGCGGCCAGTCCATCGCGCTGGCGCAGCATCGCCAGAAAGACGTGCTCGACGTCGAGCTGGGTGTGATGCTGCTCCTGCATAATCTCCTGAGCGGCCTGGAACGCGTCCTGCGCCTTCTCGGTGAAGCGCTCAAGTCTCATATCCATGGTCCTTTGTTTCTGGTTTGGCTGCCGGCCAACAGTGGTGCAGCGGGCGGGGCGGCGCTGCCCGGCCATGCGTCCGTCCGGGCGGAAGCTCGGCGACCGACAGGCAGAATAAGTATAGCACACGGGCTTTTGGATTCCCGGCCAGGAGTGTAAGAGTTCTATTGGTGTAGCCCGCTCTGGTATGCAAATTGCTTTTGTGCAAGAAGGAAACGAAGCAGACCAAGTGAGGAGCATATGCACCACGAGACCACTACCCGCGACGAGGCGATCACCAAGCTGCGCGAGCTGATCAAGGGCATCAAGCTTGCTATGCTTACGACCGTGGACGACGACGGCACCCTGCGCAGCCGGCCTATGGACACGCAGGAGGTCGAGTTCGACGGCGACCTCTGGTTTCTCACCGAGGCCGACGCGCCCAAAGTTGATGACGTGCAGCACGACCGGCAGGTGAATGTCACCTACGCGGACCCCGATAAGATGCGCTACGTGTCGCTCTCCGGCACCGCCCAGCTGGTGCGCGACCTGGAGAAGAAGCGCAAGCTGTGGAAGCCAGACCACAAGATCTGGTTCCCCAATGGCCCCGAAGACCCGAACGTGGCCCTGCTGAAGGTAAGCGTCGACAAAGGCGAGTACTGGGATTCGGGCAGCAACGCTGTGGGCCGTCTGATCGACTTCGCCCGTGCCCTGGTTACCGGCGATCAGAGCGCGATGGGCGACAACCAGAAGGTCGACCTCTCGCATTGACGCCTGAGCGGCGCCGTGCTAGGATAGCCGCCAACAACTGAAGAATGCTCGGGGAGCCAGGAGAGCCTGGCTGAGACTGCGGCCCGCCAATGCCGCTCACCCGTGGAACCTGACCTGGGTCATTCCAGCGTAGGGAAGCGCCAGCAGCCTCTTGGGCCGCCGATCTTTCCACAGATCGGCGGCCTTCTTTTTTACATGTGCGGAGTGTGCAAAATGGGCCAGAAATCTGCGTCATCTGCGTAATCTGCGGACAACATGCCGGACAAGGAGTTGCTATGCGCCGCCTCACCTGCCTGATCTCCATCGCCCTGCTGCTCGCCGCCTGCGGCCAGCCAGGCGCTCAGAACCCTACCGCGCCGCCGATCATCACGCCTGCCGCAAACACGGTGCCCACCACCGAGCGGCTCGTGCTGATGACCCACGACAGCTTCAGCGTGAGCGAGGAGGTGCTGGCAGCCTTCGAGCAGTCGGCCGGGGTGAAGGTGGAGCTGCTGAAGGCGGGCGATGCGGGCGCGGCGCTCAATCAGGCTATCCTCAGCAAAAGCGCGCCGCTGGCCGACGTCTTCTTCGGGGTGGATAACACCTTCCTGAGCCGGGCGCTCGCCGCCGACATCTTCCTGCCCTACGAGTCGCCCGCGCTCGCCGCGCTGCCCGCAGAGCTGAAGCTTGATCCAAGCAGTCGGCTGTTGCCCGTAGATTTCGGCTACGTCCTGATTAACTACGACAAGGCCGCGCTCGCGGAGGCCGGGCGCACGCCGCCCACAAGCCTGGAGGATCTAGCCAAGCCGGAGTGGCGCGGGCAGCTGGTGGTACAGAACCCCGCCACCTCCTCGCCGGGGCTGGCCTTCCTGCTGGCCACGGTGGCCCATTTTGGCGAGGGCACGGGCTACAGCTGGCAGGACTACTGGCGTGACCTGCGGGCCAACGAGGTGGTTGTGAGCCAGGACTGGAGCGACGCCTACTACACGCAGTTCAGCGGCAGCAGCGGTGCTGGCCCGTACCCGCTGGTGGTGAGCTACTCCACCAGCCCGGCCGCCGAGGTCTTCTTCAGCGAGGGCAAGCTGGCGGATCCGCCCACGGGCAACCTGATCGTGCCAGGCGGCAGCTTCCGCCAGGTAGAGTTCGTTGGCATCCTGAAGGGCACCGCACGCGAGGAGCTGGCGCGGCGTTTTGTGGACTTCATGCTCCAGCCGGAGTTCCAGGCCGACGTGCCGCTCCAGATGTTCGTCTACCCGGCGAGCCCGGCGGCGGCGCTGCCCGAGCTCTTCACGCAGTTTGCGCCTGTGCCCGAGCAGCCGGCGACGCTCACGCCCGAGGCGATCGAGCAGGGGCGTGAGGCGTGGATCCAGACGTGGACAGAGCTTGTGCTGCGGTGATGCAATCGTCTGGACCACGAAGGGCGCCTGGACCACGAAGGGCGCGAAAGCGGGCGAAGAGCGCGAAGCCAGAGCCTTCGCGGTTTCGCGGTTTCGCGTTCGCGTCCTTCGCTGGCCGCTGCGCGGCGTTCGTGGTCCAGAGGTTCGCGGCGTTCGTGGTCCAGAGGTTCGCGTCCTTCGCTGGCCGCTTCGCGCCGTTCGTGGTCCAAAGTATTGTCCTGCTCTTCTTCGCCGTCTTCTTCCTCCACCCGCTCTTCGCCATCCTGCGCCTGAGCTTTGCGGGCGGGCTGGCGGGCGTGGCGGAGGCGCTGGCGGAGCCGTACTATTGGCGCGTGCTTGGCTTCACCGTGTGGCAGGCGGCGCTCTCCACCGCGCTCACGCTCGTCGTGGGCCTGCCGGGGGCGTATGTGTTTGCGCGCTACGACTTTCCCGGCAAGGGGCTGCTGCGCGCCATAGCGACGGTGCCCTTCGTGATGCCCGCCGTGGTGGTGGCGGTGGCGTTTGGGGCGCTGCTGGGGCCGCGCGGGCTGCTGAACCAGGCGCTTCAGGCGCTCTTCGACCTGCCACGCCCACCGCTGAGGCTCCAGGGCGGGCTCTGGCTCGTGCTGCTGGCGCATGTTTTTTACAACTACACCGTGGTGCTGCGCCTGGTTGGAGGAAGCTGGGCCAGCCTCGACCCGCGCCTAGAGCAGTCGGCCGCAGTGCTTGGCGCCTCGCCTCGCCGTGTGCTGCTGCTGGTGACGCTGCCGCTGCTGCTGCCCGCCGTGGGCGCCGCCGCCCTGCTGATCTTCATCTTCTGCTTCACCAGCTTTGGCGTGATCGTGATTCTGGGCGGGCCGCGCATGTCCACGCTAGAGGTCGAGATCTACCTCCAGACGGCCCAGCTCCTGCGCCTGGACATCGCGGCCACGCTCGCGCTGATCCAGGGGCTCTGCGCGCTGCTGCTCAGCCTGGCCTACACGCGCCTTGCGCGGCGCGCCGCCGTGCCCTTGGGCATCCAGCCGCAGGCCGCTGTGGCGCGCCGCCCGCGCAGGCCGCGTGAGCGGCTACTGGTGGGCGCCAACATCCTGCTGATCGCCCTGCTGCTCGGCACGCCGCTGCTCGCGCTGGCCCTGCGCTCCGTGCTCGCGCCGCCAGGAAGCGGCCAGCTCTTCAGCCTGGCCGCCTACGCCGCCCTAGGCGAGAACCGCACCGGCGCGGCCTTCTTCGTGCCGCCTACCGTAGCTATCGCCAACTCGCTGCGCATCGCCGCCACGACTATGCTGCTCGCGCTGCTGCTCGGCGTGCCGACGGCGTATCTGCTGGCTGGACAGTGGACAGTGGACGGTGGACGGTGGACGGTGGACGGTGGACGGTGGGGGCTACCGTCTACCGTCCCTCGTCTACCGTCGCTCCTCGACGCCCTCTTCATGCTGCCGCTCGGCACCTCGGCGGCCACGCTGGGCCTGGGCTACCTGATCGCCCTGAGCGCGCCCGGCCTTGGCTGGCTGCGCGTCTCGCCCTGGCTGGTGCCGCTGCTGCACACGCTTGTGGCGCTGCCCTTTGTGATCCGCGCTCTGCTGCCCACGCTGCGCGCCCGCAGCCCGGGCCAGCGCGAGGCGGCCGCTATGCTCGGCGCCACGCCCCTCCAGGCCTGGCTGCGCGTGGAGCTGCCGCAGATCTTCCCAGCCCTGCTTACGGCTGCCCTGTTCGCCTTCACCGTGTCGCTGGGCGAGTTCGGCGCCACGCTGCTTGTGGCCCGCCCCGATGCGCCCACCCTGCCTGTGATGATCTACCGCTTCCTGGGGCAGCCCGGCGCGCTCAACTACGGCCAGGCCCTTGCCCTCAGCAGCATCCTGATGCTCGTCACCGCTGGCGCGTTTCTTGCCCTGGAGCGCGTGCGGCCACCAGGCGGCGAGCTGTAGGTAGGGAACAGGGAACAGGGAACAGGGATGGCCAGACCGGAGTGTGACAGAAAATAGGCCGGAAATCGGCGTAATCTGTGGATAAAGCAGGCGATCTGGTACAATGGCCTGAGCAAGCGGAGGCCACTAAGGCCAGAGGGTATGCCTATGACCAAGCTTCAGAACAGTGTCGTTGTCCTGGTTGGCGTCGCCGCCACCTGGTGGCTTCTGAGCCAGATCTTCGGGCTGCTGGGCAGCTTCGCCGATGTGCTGGCGATCTTCGGCTTCGCCTGGATGCTCAACCTGCTGCTCGAGCCGCTGGCGGAGCAGCTCGGCCCCCGTATTGGCCGCACCGCCGCCTGGAGCGTTGGCTACCTCGCGCTGCTGCTCTTCCTCACCCTAATGAGCGCGCCCGTGGCTGCACAAGCCAGCGCGCTGCCCAGCGCCCTGCCCAGCGCGATCGAGCAGGCCACCCGCCAGATCGACGGCTTCCTGGCCTGGCTGCGTGAACACCGCGTCGCCGTGCCCGCCAGCACCGGGCGTGTGCTGGAGACGAGCCTGCTCGCCGAGCAGATTGGCCCCACTGTCCTGAGCTGGTCGGTGGCGCTGCTGAGCATCGGCGGCCAGTTCCTGCTTGTGGTAGGCGTGGCCGCCGCGATGTCCGCCGGCGACGACTCGCTGCGCTCGATCATTGGCGCCCTGCTACCGGAGCGCTGGTCGGACGACGCTCACTGGCTGCACGACGACATGCGCCGCACCTACTCGGCAGCGATCCGTGGCCAACTGGCGATCTGGGCCCTTGGTATGGCCCTCAGCCTCGGCGTGATGATCCTGTTCCAAACGCCTGGCTGGGCGCTGTGGGTTGGCCCGCTGGTGGTGGTGCGGCTGCTGCCCTACCTCGGCGGCATCCTCGGCGGTTCGCTCACCGTGCTGATCTTGCTGCTGAGCCTGCCATGGCCAGCCTCGATCCTGCCCGCGCTGCTTGTGATCATCGGCCAGAATGTGATGGGCTATATCGTGGAGCCGCGCCTGCTAGGGCGCGTGCTCAGCCTCTCGCCCGCACTGGTGCTCTTCGTGATCCTGGTAGGCTGGAAGCTGGGCGGCATCACCGGCATCGCCTTCGGCGTGCCAGCTGTGGCTGTGGTGCAGGCCCTCGCCGAGCGCGTGCTCACCCGACGCCAGTCCCAGGCGACGCCCGCGCCCCTCGCCACCCCCCCCGACGAGCCAGCACCTAGCGAGACGGCCTGGCGCGCCGCTACCCCGCCGAGAAGGTGAGGCAGGCGCAACCGGTATGATCTTCCGGGAAGGTTTCTCTCCAAGCCGAAGAATCGTGGTACACCACTCTTCCCGAAAGATTACTACCCCGCAGCCAGCAGGGCCGGCGTCGGCGCCAGCGGTAGGCTCAGCGTAAAGACGCTGCCCGCGCCGAGTGTGCTCGTCACGCTGAGCGTGCCGCCCATATGCTCGGCCAGCGCGGTGGCGATAGCGAGGCCGAGCCCGATGCCATGGCCGCCGGCCTCATCGCTGCGGTAAAAGCGCTCGAAGATCCGCGCGAGCTGTGTGGGCGCGATGCCAGGCCCCGTGTCGGCGACGACCACCGCCGCCCGTCCGGCGGCGCTCAGCCCGCGCACGCCGATCACTGCCTCGGGCGGGGTGTGGGCGAGGGCATTGTCGAGCAGGCTGGTGAGGATCTGGCGGATGGCGTCGGGGTCGCCCAGGGCGAACAGCTCGGCAGGCACGCTCACAGCTATGCTGCGCTTGGGCGCCTGCAGGCAGGCCTGGCGCACAAGCTCGCCCGCAATCGGCGCGAGTGCCACTGGCGTGCTGGCAAGCTGCTGTTCGCCGGAGTCGGTGCGGGCGAGCACGAAGAGTGTGTCTACTAGCCGGAGCAGGCGGTCGGCCTCGCCCATGCCCGCCTCCGCAGCCTCGCGCTGCGCTGCCGGGGCCACAGGCGGCACGCGGGCCAGCCGCTCCAGGCTGCCGCGAACCGCAGTGAGCGGCGTGCGCAGGGCGTGAACGGTGTCCGCGGTGATGCGGCGCTGCGCTGCGAGCGTGTTGGCGAGCCGGGCGTGCTCGGCCTGGCTTGGCGCGAGGGCTTTGCCCACGAGCAGCCAGACGGCCAGGCAGGCGAGCAGGCAGGCGAGCAGCGCCCCGCCGATCAGGGCCAGCCGCAGCGTGGCCGCCTGATCAGCCATGGCGGCACGCGCCACAATCAGGTAGACGGCTGCACTGAGGACCAGTAGGGTCAGGATGAGCACGGCGCAAAAGAGGAGCGACAGGCGAGTGTGAAGCGTCATAGGTCTAACTATAGCAAATACTACAGTGCTCCGTAA
>JAYUYB010000610.1:0-3268 GCA_043752655.1 Chloroflexota bacterium | reverse complement strand
CAGGCTCCAGCGCTTCACCGAGCTGATGGACGCGAATCTGGACTACGGACGGCTGTACGAGGCGATCGGCATGGAGCGCTGAGTGGACGGTGGACGGTGGACGGTAGCCGATAGCCGATAGCTGATAGCTGATAGCTGATAGCTGATAGCTGATAGCTGATAGCTGATAGAGTATTGGTGTTACGTATGGAGCCAGAGCAGATCGGCCCGCTGGTGTTTGCGGAGAACCTGGACTACCCTTACCCGTTTGAGGTGGCCACGCCGCCGCGTTTCTGGATGGAGGAGACGACGGGCGCGCTCGGCGCAGCCATCGAGGTCTATATGCGCGCCGAGGATCTGGCGCCCGCGCAGCTGGAGCTGATCAAGCTCTACCTGCGCCAGTACGTCGAGCGGGCGGTGATGGCCCACGACGCGGATAGGCGCAAGTTCCTGGAGCGGATCGAGAAGCTGCGGCGCGTAGCGGATGTGGAGCGCCTGGCAGACTCGCTGTCGGAGGCTGGGGTCGAGCCGTTCTAAGACAAGGGGACAGGGTACAGGGAACCGGGAACAGCTGCCGCCGCAGAACGCTTTCCACTAGCCAAAGCTGTGTACTCCCTTGCTCTACCCTTCTTCTGTCCGGTGCGCGGCGCCCTGTACCCTGTACCCTGTACCCTTCTATGCTCTACAAGCAGCTGCTGCGGCCGATCCTGTTTCGCCTGGGCCGGGGCGACGCGGAGGGCGCCCACGAGCGCACGGTGGCGCTGCTGCGCACCGCGAGCCGCTCGCGCCTGCTGCTGCGCGCCGTCGAGCGCGCCTTTGCCTTCAGCCACCCCGCGCTGGCCCGCAGCGTGTTCGGCCTGCGCTTTCCTAACCCCCTCGGCCTTGCCGCCGGCATGGACAAAGACGGCGCCGCGCTGCCCGCCTGGGCCGCGCTTGGCTTTGGCTTTGTAGAAGTCGGGACTGTCACCTGGCACGCCCAGCCTGGCAATCCGCGCCCACGGCTGTTTCGGCTGCCCGAGCGCGAGGCCCTGATCAACCGCATGGGTTTCAACAACGCGGGCGCCGCCGCACTCGCCGCACGCCTCGCCGCCGCACCCGCGCTGCCCGTGCCGCTCGGGATCAGCATTGGCAAGTCGAAGGCCACGCCGCTGGAGGCGGCCCTCGACGACTACCGCGCCTCGCTGCGCGCGCTCTTCGACCACGCCGGCTACTTCGCGGTGAACGTTAGCTCACCCAACACGCCCGGCCTGCGCGCGCTCCAGGATCGTGCGCAGCTTGGCGCGCTGCTCGCCGCACTCGCAGGCGAGAACGCGCTGCTGGCCGGGCAGCGCGGCGCGGCGCCCCGGCCCCTGCTCGTGAAAATCGCGCCCGACCTGAGCGAGCCGGCGCTCGTGGAGCTGCTAGAGGTCTGCGCCGACCACGGGGTGAGCGGGCTGATCGCCACCAACACGAGCATTGAGCGCATGGGCCTGGAGGGCGCCGACCCCGCCCTGGTGGCGCAGGCGGGCGGCCTGAGCGGGCGGCCGCTGGCGGCGCGCGCCCGCGACGTAGTACGCTTTGTGGCGCGGGAGACGGGCGGGCGCCTGCCGATCATCGGCGTGGGCGGTATCCTCGCCCCAGACGACGCCTGCCGCATGCTCGACGCGGGCGCCACGCTGCTCCAGCTCTACACGGGCCTTGTCTACGAGGGACCTACACTGCCGGGACGGATCAATCGCGCGCTCGCGGGGCGGGTATCCACTCCATGTTAGGGAAGGGCGCCCACGAGGGGCGCCCCTAGCGGGTGAGGTGCTCCCGGTTAAAGGAAGACAACCATGGACTCAACCGGAATGCTCGGCACCACCGCCTCGCTTGGCGCAGATATCGCGCTGCTCGGCAGCATCTTCGTGGCCCTTGCTTTTACCGTGGGCGCGTGGCTCGCCTGGCGCGGGCAGTTCGAGGCCCATCGCTGGGTGCAGACGGTCGCCGCCGTGGTGAATCTGCTGCTCGTGCTGGGCATCATGATCCCGTCCCTGCTCGCGGTGGACCCGTCGGAGAATGTGGTGCTGCCGCCGTCGGCGCTGCTCTTCATGACCGGCCACGAGATCCTGGGCGTTGCCGCGCTGCTCTTCGGGCTGTTCGTGGTGCTGCGCGGCAATAATCTGGTGCCGGAGCGCCTGAAGTTCAAAAACTACAAGCCGTACATGCGCTGGGCCTACAGCCTGTACATTGCCGCCACCCTAATCGGCATTGTGGTGTATGGAGTGCTCTACCTATGACTCGAACTCAGCTCGCGCCCAGCCAGCGGGTGCTCGTGGCCCTCGACGCGCCCACCCTCGACGCGGCCCTCGCCCTGGCGGCAGCCCTGCGGCCGCACGTTGGCGGCTTCAAGGTGGGCCTTGAGCTCTGCACCGCCGCTGGCGTGCCGCGCGTGGTGGCGGCCGTGGCCGCTGCGGGCGGCCCGCTCTTCCTCGACCTGAAGCTCCACGACATCCCGAATACCGTGGCCGGCAGCGTGCGCGCTATCTGCGCCCTTGGCCCCGCCGTAGCCATGCTCACCCTGCACGTCCAGGGCGGCGCGGCCATGCTGCGCGCCGCCGTGGCCGCTGCCGCCGAGTTTCCGGTGCGCCCGCTGCTGCTTGGCGTTACCGTGCTTACCAGCGTGGACGCGGCGACGCTGCGCGAGGAGCTTGGCGTGCCCGCCAGCCTGGAGGCCCACGTGGTGCATCTGGCCCGCCTCGCCCAGGCCGCCGGCCTGGATGGCGTGGTGGCCTCGCCGCACGAGGTGGCCGCGATCAGGCGCGCCTGCGGCCCAGCGCTGCTGATCGTCGCCCCCGGCGTGCGCCCGGCCTGGGCCGAGCACGGCGACCAGCGGCGCGTGCTTACGCCCGCCGAGGCGCTGCGTGCCGGCGCCGACTACCTGGTGATCGGCAGGCCGATCACGGCAGCGCCCGATCCCGTTGCGGCCGCTGACCGCATCGCCCACGAGCTCATAGCCGATAGCCGATAGCCGATAGCCGATAGCCATTTTGGATTTTGGAACAACTATGCCTAACCAGGATGTGTTGGCAACGCTCGCCCGCGTTGGCGCCCTGATCACCGGCGACCACCTTGTCTACACCTCGGGGCGCCACGGCAGCAGCTACGTGAACAAGGACGCGCTCTACCCGCACACCGCCGCCACGAGCGAGGTGTGCGCGCGCATCGCCGCCCGCTTCGCCGACGCAGGGGTAGAGGTGGTGGCCGGCCCCACCGTCGGCGGCGTGATTATGGCCCAGTGGACGGCCCATCACCTGAGTGCGCTGGCGGG
>JAYUYB010000609.1:0-3271 GCA_043752655.1 Chloroflexota bacterium | reverse complement strand
GGCGCTACCTCCTCAACTCGCTGCTCGTCACGGCAATCGCCATCCCGCTAACGGTGATCGTCGCCTCGTGGGCGGCCTTCGCAATGGCGCAACTGCCGGCGCGGGCGCGCTACGCCCTGCTGGCCCTCGCCGTGGCCCTGCGCATGGTGCCGCTGCCGGCCCTCTGGCTTACGCGCTTTCTGGTGCTGAGCGAGCTGCGGCTAACCGACACGTTTGCGGCGCTGCTGGCCCCGGCCTGGATGGGATCGAGCCCCTTCTTTGTGCTGATCTACTACTGGAGCTTTCGGCGCATCCCGCCTGCGCTGATCGAGGCCGCGCGGCTGGAGGGCCTCGGCCCGCTCGCCATCTGGGCGCGCATCGCCCTGCCCCTGGCCAAGCCAGCCACCGTGGCCGTGTGCGTCCTCACATTTGTGCAATACTGGAGCGACTTCATCAGCCCGCTGCTCTACCTGAAGTCCGAGTCGCGCTACACCCTGGCTGTGGGCCTGCGCATGCTCCAGCAGCTCGACACGACCAACTGGCCGCTGCTGATGGCGGGCGTGGTGATTATGGTGCTGCCGGTCGTGCTGCTGTTTGTGCTCGTCCAGCGCGCCTTCTGGATCGGGGAACGGATCGCGGGTGTCCAGGGCAACTGATAGACGGTGGACGGTGGACGGTGGACGGTGGACGGTGGACGGTAGAAGGCAAGCATCTGTGAAGCTTCGTTCCGTGCTGGTGATTGGGGCCTTGCTCGTCGCCCTGCTCACCGCCTGTGCTGGCGCGAGTGCGCCCCAGGCGGCGCTCGATAGCCCAACAGCTGCTGCGACCGAGCCGTCTGGGCCAATCTCGTTCATGATCTTTGGCGATGCTGCCGAGAAGGCGGCCTACGAGCAGCTTGTGGCGGCGTTCGAGCAGCGCCACCCGGCGATCAATGTGGCGCTGATTCATATCCCTGGGCAGAGCGACTACCGGCAGCGCCTGGGGGTCGACTTCGCCGCAGGCACGCCCGCCGACGTGGTGCTGCTCAACTACCGGCGCTACGCCGCCTTCGCTGCGAAGGGCGCCCTGGAGCCGCTCGGCCCGTACCTGGCGCGGAGCACCCTGATCCGCGAGGCCGACTTCTACCCCGAGACGCTCGCGCCCTTTGTCTGGGAGGGTCAGCTGATCTGTATCCCGCAGAACCTGTCGAGCCTGGTGGTCTACTTCAACCGCGACCTGTTCCGCGCCGCTGGCCTGGCCGACCCGGCGCCCGACTGGACTTGGGACGATTTTCTGCGGGCTGCGCAGGCGCTCACCCGCGACAGCGACGGCGATGGGCTGACCGACCAGTACGGGCTGGGCACCGAGGTGTCGATCTTCCGCGCCGCGCCCTTCATCTGGCAGAACGAGGGTGAACTGGTCGATAACCCGCTCGCCCCGACCCGCCTGGCGCTCGACACGCCGGCGGCGCGCGCGGCGCTACAGTGGTTCGTCGATCTCCAGCTGCGACACAAGGTGGTGCCCGACGCGGTGGCCGAGGCCGCCGAGGACAGCGAGAGCCGCTTTCTGAACGGGCGCCTCGGCATGTTCCTCAACAGCAGGCGCGGCGTGCCGACCTACCGGACGATCGAGGGCTTCGACTGGGACGTGGCGCCGCTACCCCAGGGCAAGCAGCGCGCCGGCATCCTGCACGCGGACGGCTACTGCATGCCGTCGGCCAGCCAAAATAAAGCCGCGATCTGGAGCTTCATCGAGTTCGCCAATGCCGCCGAGGGGCAGCACATCATCGCGGCCTCCGGGCGCACGGTGCCGTCGCTGCGCGCGGTGGCCGAGTCGCCGACCTTTCTGGACCCTGGCCAGAAGCCGGCCAACAGCCAGGCCTTTCTCGACGTGATCCCGTTCATCCGCAGCGTGCCGGTGATGGAAAGCTGGGCAGACATCGAGGCGCTGACGGGCGAAGAGCTTGCGCGGGCCTTCTATGGGCAGGCGAGCCTGGACGAAGTGATCCGCGCCGCGACCGAGCGCACGCAGCCCTTCTTTGCGCCGTGAGCGAGCACAATAAAAGGCCCCGTGTCCGAATCTCGGACACGGGGCCTGTGTGCAATGTGCAATGCGCTATCGGCTATCGGCTATTGCCCCTCACCGCTTGAGCAGCGGCAGATGCAGCTTGTACTCGTCGAAGGTGTTGGCGCCGGCGCCGCCGTTGAGCGTGTCGCGGCCCGGCCCGCCCACGAGGTTGTCGTCGCCATCGCCGCCGAGCAGCGTGTCGTTGCCGGGGCCGCCATTAAGGTTGTCGTTGCCCGCGCCGCCGTCGATCAGGTCGTCGGCGTTGCCGCCGGTGAGCGTGTCGTTGCCGCCGAGGCCGCGCAGCGTAACGGGGCCGCTGAAGGCGGAGGCGTCGATCACATTCGCCCCTGCCCCGCCAGTAAGCTCGGCCGCCTCGAAGTTGCTGAGCGTGTCGGTGCCGCTGCCGGTGGCCTGGCTGTTCGTGAGCGTCTGGTTCGCGTCGGCGGTCTGCCGCAGCGTGTCGCGGTCCGCGCCGCCGTCCAGGTTGTCGTTGTCGCTGGCGGAGAGCGTTGCGCCGGCGCCTGTGGCGCTGCCGCCCTTGCCGTCGATCAGGTCGTCGCCAGCGCCGCCCACAATGGTGTCGTCGCCATCGCCGCCGCTCAGCGTGTCGTTGCCGTCGCCGCCCTCGATGCGGTCGTTCGCGCTGCCGCCCGTAAGCGTGTCGTTGCCAGCGAGGCCTTTAAGCAGCAGCTTGCCGCTGTAGGTGGAGGCGTCAATGCTATTGGCGCCCGCCCCGCCGGTGAGGAATGCCTCCGCGAATGAGCCGTTGAGCACGCTGCTGTTGCCCGCCCAGCTCAGCAGCTGGTTGGTGAGCGTGATGTTGGCGTCGGCGGTGAGTGCGAGCGTGTCGCCCTCGCCTGCCGAGGCGCCCCCAAGCACGTCGCTGCCGGTGCTGGCGAGGTAGGCGTCCGCGCCCGCCTTGCCGTTCAGGCTGTCGTTGCCGTCGCCGCCGTCAAGCGTATCGTTGCCAGCGCCGCCGGTGAGGGTGTCGCTGCCGCCCAGGCCGCTCATTGTCACAGGGCCGCTGTAGCCTGTGGCGCTGATCGTGTTCGCCCCGGCGCCGCCGTTAAGCGAGACCTCCGCGAACGAGCCGTTGATGCTGGTGCTGTTGCCGCTCCAGCTGAGCAGCGTGTCGGTGAGCGTGATGTTGGCGTCGGCGGTAAGTGCGAGCGTGTCGCCCTCGCCTGCCGAGGCGCCCCCAAGCACGTCGCTGCCGGAGCTGGCGAGGTAGGCGTCCGCGCCCGCG
>JAYUYB010000608.1:0-3283 GCA_043752655.1 Chloroflexota bacterium | reverse complement strand
CGCTCGCCGATGGCCGCGTGGTGGTTGTTCACGCCGCCACGACGCGCCAGGACGCAAACACCGGCACCACAGCCAGCCCCGGCTCGCGCTACGCCTTCCGGCTTCAGCTGCTCGCGCCCGCCGGCAACAGCTACCAGACCGGCGGCGAGCTGCTGACCGGCGGCATCCCGAAGACAGTGACCTACTGGAGCCCCGACGTGCAGGTGACGTACAGCGGGCCGCTTTGGGAGCTTAACCCGGTAGAGCTGCGCGCCCGGCCGCGCCCGGCGCGCCGCACCCCGGCCCTGGGTGGCCCCGAGCTTGCCGCCTTTGCGCAGGCGGGCGTGGAGCCGGCGGCCTTCCGGGCCTACATGGCCCAGCGCGGGCTGGCCCTTGCCGTCTCGCGCAATGTCACCATCCGCGACAACGCCGACCGACAGCAGCCCTTCAATCTGCGCGTGCCCGGCGGCGCGCAGACAATCGGCGCGCCCGGCAAGATCTACGACGTGGCCGCCATGCAGTTCTTTCAGGGCGACCAGCTGCGCGGCGCGGGCCTCTACGATGGCAGCTCTACCCCGAGGCCAGGGCGGCGCGTGCTGGCCCAGCCGCTCCACGATCCAGCCGCCCAGCTGCTCAACGCGGCGCAGCCCGGCCCTGTCCCAGGCAGCGTCACCGTGGCCGCCGACGGCTCGATGGCGGCGTTCGTGCCGGCCCGCCGCGCCACCACCTGGCAGCTCACCGACGGCGCGGGCGTGCCGGTGGTGCGCGAGCGGATCTGGGTTACTTTCCAGCCCGGCGAGGTGCGCGTCTGCGCCTCCTGCCACGGGCTGAACAACCAGAGCCAGGCGGGCGGCATGGAGCCGGTGAATACCCCTGCGGCCCTGGTGCAGCTGCTGCAGGACTGGAAGGCCGCCACTGGGGGCGGCACCGTCGCCGTGCGCGTGTACCTCCCGCTGCTGCGCAGGTGATACGCCTTCCGGCTCCCCTCTCCCGCTCAGGGAGAGGGGCTGGGGGTGAGGGCCTGGCGTTCACGCTCCTGTTCACGCTTCTGTTCACAGCGGGGCGCTAGACTGGCCCCAGGAGCAGCGAAGCAGATTGAGCAAGGAGCTTGAACACTATGTCCACAACTACCTGGGTGATCGACGCGTCCCACTCGCACGTGCAGTTCAACGCCCGCCACATGATGATCTCGAAGGTGCGCGGCCAGTTTCATGGCTACACCGGCACCGTGAACTTCGACGACCAGGCCCCGGCCAACTCCTCGGTGAACGTCGAGATCGACGCCGCCAGCATCGATAGCCGCGACGAGAAGCGCGACGGCCACCTCAAGTCGCCCGACTTCCTTGATGTTGGCAACTACCCCAGCATCAGCTTCGTCAGCAAGCAGGTGCAGGTGGTAGACGCCACCCACGGCAAGATCACCGGCGACCTGACGATCCGCGGCGTTACCCGCGAGGTCGTGCTCGACACCGAGTACAACGGCCAGTCGCAGTCGCCCTGGGGCACCACCAGCGCCGGCTTCAACGCAACCGCCAAGATCAACCGCAAGGACTTCGGCCTGAACTGGAACGTGGCCCTGGAGACGGGCGGCGTGCTGGTGGGCGAGGAAGTCACGATCGACATCGAGCTGGAGATCGTCAAGCAGGTCGCTCAGACCGAGAGCGAGGCCGTGGCCGCGTAGACAAGCAGGCGCACATTAGTATAAAATTAGGCAGCCCGCCAGCGCGTGCGTTGGCGGGCTCCTGATATCTAGAGCAAAGCGAGTACCAACATGACAATCCTTGGCCTACATCACATTACGCTGGTCTCTGCGAACGCGCAGCGCACCGTAGACTTCTACACGCAGACTCTGGGCCTGCGCCTCGTGAAGCAGACGGTCAACTTCGACGACCCTGGCAGCTACCACCTGTACTTCGGCGACGAGACGGGCAGCCCCGGCTCTGCGATCACCTTCTTCGAGTGGCCGCGCGCGCCCAAGGGCCACCCCGGCATCGGCGGCACGCACCACTTCGCCCTGGGCGTGGCCGACTACGACAGCCTGCTGCGCTGGAAGCGCCGCCTTACCGACCTTGGTGTGGCCGTAGATGGGCCATTTGACCGGCACTACTTCACGTCGATCTACCTGAACGACCCCGACGGCGTGATCGTAGAGCTTGCCACCGCTGGCCCCGGCTGGGCCGTAGACGAGGCGCCCGACGCGATCGGCACGGCCTTCCGCGCCCCGCCCGAGCAGATGCTGGTGAGCAACCGCGACGCCGAGCGCATCGCCGCCCTCACCTGGCCCGAGCCTGTGCCCGAGATCACGCCCGAGATGGCCTTGCGCCGCGGCATGCACCACATCACCGCCATCGGCAGCGGCATCGAGCGCACCGACGCCTTCTTCGGCGAGCTGCTGGGCATGCGCCGTGTGAAGATGACGAGCAACTTCGACGACCCTGGCTCGGCCCACTGGTACTGGGGCGCAGGCGAGGGGCGTCCCGGCACGCTGATCACCTACTTTGAGCGCGACCCGCTCAAGAGCCCGCGGGTGCGCATGGGCGCCGGGCAGACCCACCACTTCGCGCTCGCCGTGGCCGACGAGGCCAGCCAGCTGGAGTGGCGCGAGCGCCTGCTCACGGCCGGCCTGCGCGTGAGCCCGGTGATGGACCGGATCTACTTCAAGAGCATCTACACCAACGACCCAGACGGCCACATCGTGGAACTGGCCACGCTCGGCCCCGGCTTCGCCAGCGACGAGCCGGTGGAGCGCCTCGGCGGCAGCCTCAAGCTTCCGCCCTGGCTCGAGGGCAAGCGCAGCGACATCCAGCAGGTGCTCACGCCGCTACGACTCTTCTACGGCAGCGCCGCGTCCGATAGCACGGCGACGCCATAGGAGCCAGGGAAGAGGCTGGCGAGCGTTTCGGCGGCCACATCCGCCGGGCGATAGTCGACCGTCACTTGGTCCACGCCAAGCTCGGCCACGACAGCGAGCACGCCGGGGTGCTCGGCCAGGTGTCTGCGCACGATCGCCGCACATGGCGGGCAGTACATCTTCTCGATGCTGAGCGTGAGGCGGCGCGGCGCGGCGGCGGCCAGCCCGGTGGCCAGTGGCGCTGCTGGGGCGCTGGCCGCGACGGGCGCGCTGCTTAGGCGCCGCGCGGCCACGGCGGGCACGGCGTAGGCGAGCAACACGTAGCTCACGCCGAACACCGCCAGCATCAGCAGCGGGGCGCGCAGGCGGCGGGTGGGGCTCAGCCCGCATGCGGCGCTGCGGCGCATAGCCAGGGCGACACCCACAGCAAGCAGCCCAACGCTGAGCGCGGCG
>JAYUYB010000607.1:0-8112 GCA_043752655.1 Chloroflexota bacterium | reverse complement strand
GGACGGTGGACGATGGACGGTGGACGGTCAAGGCTGTACTCCAGCGTGAAGGACGTCGAGGTCGGGGCGCAGCACGACACTCTCCTGCTCGTTGGGGTCGGTGCGCGCCAGGATGGCCACAGCCTCGTCGGGGCCGGGGTTGTAGGGCAGGTGCGGGACACCAGCAGGGATGTACAGGTACTCGCCGGCGACCACAGTGAGCTGCTGCTCGAGCCGATCGCCGTACCACATCTCGGCTCACCCGCTGATCATATAGATGGCCGTCTCGTGGGCGGCGTGCAGGTGCGCCTTCGCCCGCGCGCCCGGCGGCAGCCGCAGCATGTGCATACAGATGCCGTGGGCGCCTGCGCTCTCCGTCGAGATCCCGCTGGCATAGGTGAAGCCCTGCTTGCCGTCGTAGCTCCCCTCGCCGCGCACGACTCTACATGTCGGTGTATCCATCGCCTCCTCACTCTGTATGTCGGCTGCCACAGCGCTCACAGTAGCACAGGCGCATCGCCGCCGCAATCGGCTACGACGACCGACGCCGGACGCCGGACGCGCCGCTGTCTGACGGTCGTTGGTCGTCGGTCGTGTCAGGGAGGGCTACGTCATGGTCGGCGCTGTTGCCAGAAGCAGGCGGTTGAAACCGCGTCGGCTGGGCCTGCGGCCGCGCTTCGGCCTGCGCCGACGCGTCCGGACCCGCCCGTGCAGGCGGGCGCCCGGCGCACCGCGCCCCCACGGCGCGCTTTGAAGCGCCCGCCTGCCGCCCATGACCGTCGTCGGTCGTGTCAGGGGTTTCCCTGGCACGCTTCTTGCTTACTCCCCCTACACGAGTGCGTTTTCACGGTGGCCGAACATCCTCCCCGCGCAGCTGTGCGCCCGCAGCGAGCGTTCCTCATGCCGCCGTTGAACTGCTCGGGCGCCTCAGCGAGCGCGCATAATCTGCGTGCCCAGGAGGTATTGCTATGGTTGAGCAGTCGTCGATACACTGTGCGAATTGCGGCACGAGCATGGAGCTGCCCGAGGGGGCCAGCGACGCCGTGATCTGTCCGGTCTGCCAGTTTGTGAACGAGCTAGGCGTGGCGCCCGCGCATGCCAGCTTTACCCCAGACACGCTAGAGACGCAGCTGGGCAGCCTGATCGATCAGGCCCGCACTGGCGGCCTGGAGCTAGACGAGATCGTGCGGGTGCTGCGCGACGAGCTGGAGTTCACCGCCGAGCTGGCCAGCAGCGGGCGTAATCTGTGCGTGCAGATCATCGACCTTGGCCCTCTGGAGACGCAGCTGCCCCAGCGCCTGATGCGCGATCGCAGCCCAGTGCTGCGCGGCCGCGTTGTAGGGAGATAACGCCCACAGCTTACATCCGCAGATTGCGCAGATTGCGCAGATGTTAGGCGCCCGACCGGCCCTAATCTGCGTCATCTGCGCAATCTGCGGATGTACTTTAGGATCCAATGACCTCTAAAATCACCCGCGCCTCGCTCGTGGGCGGCCTGAGGTCGCTTGCGGCGCGCGTGCGCCTAGGCCAGGGCCCCAACGCTGAGTCTGCCGATGGCCCGCTGCGCGGCGAGCTCCTGAGCCTCGCCCAACTTGAGGCCCACGCCCGCGACCTGGCCGCCGATCACAGCGACGCCGTGCTGCTGCGCTCGGGCGACCCGCTGCGCGCCGCGCTCGACGAGGACGAGCGGCAGCTCTCCCTTGTCCAGCACGCCCTCGCCCAGGATGTCCAGGGCCGCGTTGCGATCAGCCCCGCCGCCGAGTGGCTGCTCGACAACGCCTACGTTGTGGGCGAGCAGATCCGCGCCATCCGCCACGACCTGCCGCGCGGCTACTACCGTGAGCTGCCCAAGCTGCGGCGCGGCCCGCTGGCCGGCCTGCCGCGCGTCTACGCCATCGCCCTGGAGCTGATCACGCACTCCGATGGCCGCGTGGAGCCAGAGACCCTGCTGCGCTTCCTGCTGGCCTACCAGTCGGTGACGCCGCTGCGCATGGGCGAGCTCTGGGCCGTAGCGATCATGCTGCGCATCGGGCTAGTGAAGAACCTCAGCCGCCTGGCGGCGCTAGTGCTGCGCGCCCGCGCGCTGCGCAGCGAGGCCGACACCTGGGCCGAGCAGCTGCTCGACGAGGCCGCCGATACTGCCGACGAGACCGCCGTGATGCGCGAGATCACGCAGCGCTACCCCGTGCTGCCAGTGACCCTTGCCGCGCACCTGCTGCGTCGGCTGCGCGCCCACGAGGGCGACCACGACATCGGCCCGATTGTGACATGGCTGGAGACCAAGCCCATAACCCACCACGACAGCGTCGAGTCGCTGGTTCACGAAGAGCACCAGCGCCAGGCCGCCAACCAGCTCTCGGTGGGCAACAGCATCGCCAGCATGCGCGCCATCAGCGCCCTGAGCTGGCCCGACTGGTTTGAGCGTGTGAGCCTTGTGGAGCAGGTGCTGCGGCGCGACCCGGCCGGGGCCTACGCGCGCAGCACCTCCTCCACGCGCGACCGCTACCGGCACGCGGTGGAGGAGCTGGCGCGCGGCGCCAAACTGAGCGAGTACGAGGTTGCCCGCCGCCTTGTGGCCCGCGCCGAGCACGCCCCCGGCGACGACCCGCGCCTGCGCCATATCGGCTACTACCTGGTAGACAAAGGCCGGGCCGCCTTCGAGGCCGAGCTTGGCTACACGCCCAGCGCACTGGAGCGCGCCCGCAGCGCGGCGCTGGAGCACCCCACCGCGCTCTACCTGGGCGCCATCGGCGGGCTTACAGCCGCCACGCTGGCCGCCGGGCTGCGGCTGGCGGGGCGCGGCCAGCAGGCTGGTGGGCGCGGCTGGGGGCTGGCCGCCGCCCTCACCCTGCTGCCCGCCAGCGCCCTCGCCACCGAGCTGGTGAACCGCGCCATCACCAGCGCGCTGCGGCCACGCGTGCTGCCGCGCCTGGATCTCGACGGCGGCATACCCGCCGAGCTAACCACGGTGGTGGTGGTGCCGACGCTGCTGCTTACCCGTGAGAGCATTGGCCACCAGTTGGACAGCCTGGAGGTGACTGCGCTCGCCAACGCGGACCCGCACCTGCACTTTGCGCTGCTCACCGACTTTGCCGACGCGCCCGAGGAGAACATGCCCGAGGATGTGGCGCTTGTGGCGGCCGCCAGCGAACAGCTGCGGCAGCTGGCCGAGCGCCACGGCCCCGAGCGTTTCCTGCTGCTGCACCGGCGCCGCGTCTGGAACGAGCGCCAGGGCCGCTGGATGGGCTGGGAGCGCAAGCGCGGCAAGCTCGAGGAGTTCAACGCGCTGCTGGCTGGCGCGCACGACACCACCTACACAGCCATGGTCGGCGACCTAGATGTGCTGGCGCGCGTGCGCTACGTGATCACGCTGGACTCCGACACGCAGCTGCCGCGCGACGTTGGCCAGGCCCTGATCGGCACCCTGGCCCACCCGCTCAACCAGGCCCGGCTCGACCCAGCCACGGGCCGCGTGAGCGATGGCTACGGCATCCTGCAGCCCCGCGTGGGTATCGACCTGGGCAGCGGCACGGCCAGCCGCTTTGCGCGTGTGTTCGCCGGCAATGTGGGCGTAGACCCCTACACCACCGCGGTGTCCGACGCCTACATGGATCTCTTTGGCGAGGGCATCTTCGCGGGCAAGGGCATCTACGACCCGGCAGTGCTGCGGGCGGCGCTCCACGGGCGCTTCCCCGAGAACGCCCTGCTGAGCCACGACCTGATCGAGGGCCTGTACGCGCGCACCGGGCTGCTCACCGACGTGGAGGTGGTGGACAGCTACCCCACCACTTACGCCGCCTGGGCCGCCCGCCAGCATCGCTGGGTGCGCGGCGACTGGCAGATCTCACCTTGGCTGCTGCCGCAGACGCCCGGCGCCAGCGGCACCCGGCCAAACGTGCTGCCGCCCATCGCACGCTACAAAATCTTCGACAACCTGCGGCGCAGCCTTACGCCGCCCGCCACCGTGGCCCTGCTCGCGGCCAGCTGGCGCTGGCTGCCTGGCCGCCCCGCCGCCTGGACCGGGCTGGCCCTGGCGCACCTGATGGCGCCCCTGGCCTTCGACCTTGTGGGCGCCGCCGTGGCCGCCCTGCGCGCGCCCACCAACCTGAGCGCCCTGCGCGCCAGGGGCGTCGAGCTGAGCGTGAGCGCCCTGCGCCTGGCGCTGAATGTGGCCTTCCTGCCCGACCAGAGCGTGCTGAACCTCGACGCCATCGCCCGCACGCTCACGCGCCTGCTGCTCACCCGGCGCAAGCTGCTGGAGTGGGAGACCGCCGCGCAGTCGCAGAGCCGACTCCAGCGCTCGCACGCGCCAATGCTGCAGCGCGGCGCGCCCCTGGTTGTGGGCGGCGCGCTGCTGGCCGCCTGGGGCAACCTCCAGCCGTCGCCTACCCAGCGCCCCTGGCTCGTGGCCCTACCCGTGCTGGCCAACTGGCTCGCGGCGCCGGCCCTGGCAGCCTGGCTGGATCAGCCCTACCTAGCGCGGATGCGCGCGTTAACCGCCGAGGAGCAGCTGCTGCTGCGCCGGCTCGCCCGCGCCACCTGGGCCTACTTCGAGCGCTTCGTGCGCGCCGAGGCCAACTTCCTGGCGCCCGACAATTTTCAGGAGACGCCCCGGCCCTTGATCGCTGACCGCACCTCGCCCACCAACATTGGCCTCCAGCTGCTGGCCGACCTGGCCGCCCACGATTTTGGCTACATCGGCCTGAAGGAGCTCGCCACGCGCACCGAGCGCGCGATGGACAGCATGGAGCGGCTGGAGCGCCACCGGGGCCACCTGCTGAACTGGTACGACACCCAGAGCCTGCGCCCGCTGCCGCCCGCCTATGTCTCCACAGTAGACAGCGGCAACCTGGCGGGCGCGCTGCTGACGCTGCGCCAGGGCTATCTCGCGCTGTGCGACACGCCGCTGATCGGCCCGCAGGCGCTGGCAGGGCTGAGCGATACGCTGGCGCTGCTGGAGGAACAGCTCCAGCAAGATCATCCGCAGATGACGCAGATGACCCAGCATGGCCGGACGCCAGCGGCGAGTTTCGGAACGGCCGCGCTAGGCGAGGGCGAGACTGGAGTACGTGAGGCGGTAGCCGCTATGGCGGGCTGGCTGTCCGCAGCCCCAGCGACGGTTGGCGCGTACGCCGATCTGCTTGGTGATCTGGCGCAGTGGGCCGACGAGCTGGTGCTGACGGGTCCCGCCGCCGATTGGGCCACGCGCCTTGCGAGCCAGGCCCGCAGCCTGCTAGACGACCTTGATAGCTTTGTGGCGCCCGAGCTGCGCGGGATGGCGCCGCCCACCCTGGGTGAGCTGGCCGAGCGTGGCAACCCCGACGCGGCCGAGTTGCTGGCGCGCCACGAGCGCATCGCCCAGGCCTGCGCCGAGCAGGTGGAGGCGATGGAGTTCGGCTTTCTCTACGACGAGCGGCGCCACCTGTTTGTGATCGGCTTCAGCGTGGCGGAGGGCAGGCACGACGACTCCTACTACGATCTGCTGGCCTCGGAGAGCCGCCTGGGCAGCCTGCTGGCGATCGCCACGGGCCAGGTGCCGCAGGAGCACTGGTTTCGCCTGGGGCGCTCGCTTACGGCGGTGGGCCTGCGCACGGCGCTGCTCTCGTGGAGCGGCACGATGTTTGAGTACCTGATGCCGCTGATCTTGATGCGGCGCTACCCCGAGACGCTGCTGGACGCCACCTACGACGCGGCGGTGGCCCGGCAGATCGCCTACGGCAAGGAGCGCGGCGTGCCCTGGGGCATCTCTGAGTCGGCATTCAACGCCCGCGACCTGGCGATGAACTATCAGTATCGGGCCTTCGGCGTGCCCGGCCTGGGCCTGAAGACGGGCCTGGCGGAAGATCTGGTGATCACGCCCTACGCCACGGTGCTGGCGCTGGCGGTGCGCCCCGCCGAGGCGCTCGCTAATCTACAGGCCATGATCGACGACGGCATGTTCGGCGCCTACGGGCTGTACGAGGCCGCCGACTACACGCCCAGCCGCCTGCCGCCAGGGCAGCGCCGCGCGCTGATCCGCTCGTACATGGCCCACCACCAGGGCATGAGCCTGCTGACCCTCGGCAATACACTGCATGGCAACCTGATGCAGCGCCGCTTCCACGCCGAGCCGAGCGTGCAGGCCGCCGAGCCGCTGCTTCAGGAGCGTGTGCCGCAGGCCCCGCCGCTCCAGCGGGCGCGCGAGGCTGCGGGCGAGACGCAGGTGGACTTCGCCGAGCCGCCCACGCCGCGCCAGTTCACCACGCCGCACACGGCGGTGCCCTACACGCACCTGCTCTCGAACGGGCACTACAGCGTGATGCTGACCAACGCGGGCGGCGGCGCCAGCTCGTTCGACGACCTGGCCGTGACGCGCTGGCGCTCCGATGTGACCCGCGACGACCGGGGCAGCTACATCTATGTGCGCGACGCCCGCAGCGGCGCTGTCTGGAGCACCGCTTGCCAGCCCACCAGCCACGAATCACAGGTCTACCAAGTGATCTACGGGCTGGACAAGGCCGAGTTCCGCCAGCAGGTGGCCGGGATCGACACGCGGATGGAGGTGGTGGTCTCTGCCGAGGAGAACGCCGAGCTGCGCCGCGTGACGCTGACGAACCTGACGGCGGCGCCGCGCGAGCTGGAGCTGACGAGCTACGGCGAGGTGGTGCTGGCCACGCCGGGCGCCGACGAGGCGCACCCCGCGTTTGCCAACCTGTTTGTGGAGACCGAGTTTGTGCCCGAGCACGACGCCCTGCTGGCCTCGCGCCGCCCGCGCGCGCCGGGCGCCCGCCAGATGTGGGCCGTGCATAGCCTGAGCGTGCGCGGCCACGCGCTGGGCGCCACGCAGCACGAGAGCGACCGGGCGGCCTTTGTGGGCCGTGGGCGCGATCTGGCCGACCCGCAGGCGCTGCATGGCCCGCTGGGCGGCCATAGCGGCGCCGTGCTCGACCCGGCGCTGAGCCTGCGGCGGCGCGTGCGGATCGTGCCGGGCGGCAGCGCGCAGATTACATTTATTACGGGGGTGGCCGAGAGCCGCGCCGAGGCGCTGGCTATGGCCGACCGCCTGCACGACCCGGCGGCGATCGTGCGCGTGTTCGAGCTGGCGTGGACCCAGAGCCAGGTGGAGCTGCGCCACATTGGGGTGGACGCGGACCAGGCGCACCGCTTCCAGCGGCTCGCGAGCGCCGCGCTCTTCCTGGATGGGCACCGTCGCACGCGGCCCGATGTCATCGCCGCCAACAGCAAGGGGCAGCCCGCGCTGTGGCCCTACGGCATCTCCGGCGACTTCCCGCTGATGCTGGTGCGCGTTGGCGTGAACGACGACCTGATGCTGGTGGCCGAGCTGCTGCGCGCCCACGAGTACTGGCGGCTTAAGCGGCTGCTGGTGGATCTGGTGATCCTGAATGAGGACGGCGGCGGCTACGCGCAGGGACGCCAGGAGCAGATCTTGTCCATGGTGCGCGGCGGGCGCGGCGGCACGCTGCTGAACGGGCGCGGCGGCATCTTTGTGCTGCGCGGCGATATGGTGCCAGAGTCCGACCGCACCCTGCTGGAGACAGTGGCCTGCGCCATCCTCAGTACTCGCCGGGGCGACCTGGCCCAGCATCTGCGGCGGCGCGTGCCCGACCTGGGGTATGCGCGGCCCGCCCCAACGCCGTCTACGGCGAGCGAGGGGCCGCTGCCGCCCCTGGCGCAAGCGTATCCGCAGATGACGCAGATGACGCAGATTTCCGAACCCACTAGGGCCGGTTCGGCACCTACCAGCGCGGGTCCGGCATCTGCGCAATCTGCGCAATCTGCGGATGGTTCTGCCGGGGCCGGTCCGGCATCTGCGCAATCTGCGCAATCTGCGGATGGTTCTGCCCTGGAGCTGATGCTGCGCTCGCCGTACGGCGGCTTCACGCCGGATGGCCGCGAGTATGTGATCGAGTTGGCGCCGGGGCAGACCACGCCCGCGCCCTGGGCCAACGTGGTGGCCAACGCGCAGTTCGGCTTTATCGCCACCGAGGCTGGCGGCGGCTACAGCTGGGCCGGCAACAGCCGCGAGAACCGGCTGACGCCCTGGTCGAACGACCCGGTGCGCGACCCGGCGGGCGAGGCGCTGTTCCTACGCGATGAGACGACCGGCGCGTTCTGGTCGCCGCTGCAGCGCAT
>JAYUYB010000606.1:0-3287 GCA_043752655.1 Chloroflexota bacterium | reverse complement strand
GATAGGTGAGGCCCAGGCGCTCGGACAGGTGGCCCATCAGCTGCATGATCCCGGCCCGCACCGAGACATCGAGCATAGAGGTCGGCTCGTCGGCCACCACGAAGGCCGGCTCCACCACAAGCGCCCTGGCGATAGCCACGCGCTGCCGCTGCCCCCCCGAGAGCTCGTGCGGGTAGCGGAAGAGGTAGGACGAGGGTGGCGTGAGACCCACGAGGTGCAGCAGCTCGGCGGCCCGCTCCTGGCGCTCCAGCACGTCGCCGATGCCCTGCACGACAAGTGGCTCAGCCACGGTGTCGTAGATCGTACGGCGCGGGTTGAGCGACTCGTAGGGGTCCTGGAAGATCATCTGGACGTGGCGGCGGAAGCGCTTGAGCGCGCCGCCCCTGAGGTTGGCCAGATCCACCGCGCCGCCATCGAGCTGCATGCTCATATGGCCAGTTGTGGGGTCGAGCAGCCGCACCAGCAGCTTGCCGGTTGTGGTCTTGCCAGAGCCCGACTCGCCCACGAGGGCCAGGCTCTCGCCGCGCCTGATCACGAGGCTCAGGTCGTCGACGGCGTGGATGAACGAGGTGGCAGGCCGAAAGCGCCCGCCGCCCACGGGGAAGCGCTTGCTCAGGCCCTCAACGTGGACAAGGGCGTCGGTATGTGTAATCATAAAGCTTCCGGGAAGGTGTGAGGATTGCTCAGCGGGTGCCAGCAGGCGGCGAGATGGCCGCCGCCGTGGTCGGCCAGGGGCGGCGACTCGCTGCGGCACTTGTTGGTTGCGAAGGCGCAGCGCGGGTGGAAGCGGCAGCCAGACGGCGGGCTGAGCAGGTTGGGCGGCTCGCCGCCGAGGGCCACAAGCGGCCGGCGCGGCCCGGTGACGCTCGGGAAGGCAGCCATGAGGGCGCCGGTGTAGGGGTGCAGGGGCGTGTGGAAGATGCTCGCGGCGGGGCCGAGCTCCACCAGGCGGCCCGCGTACATCACGCCGATGCGGTCGCTCACCTCGGCGATCACGGCGATGTCGTGCGAGATGTAGATCATGGCCATGCCGAGCTTGCGCTGCAAGGCGCGCAGCTCGCGCAGCAGCGCGTCTTGCACGATCACGTCGAGAGCGGTGGTTGGCTCGTCGGCCACGATAATGTCGGGGTTGCAGGCGAGGGCCATGGCGATGATGGCGCGCTGCCGCATGCCGCCGCTATACTCATGGGGGTAGCGGTCCATCAGGCGCGGCTCGATCCCGACGAGCTCGAACAGCTCGGCCACGCGCGCGCGCGACTGGGCGTAGCTCTGGGCGCCCATGTGCTGCTCCAGCGCCTCAATGATCTGGTCGCCCACGCTGTAGACCGGGTTGAGTGCGTTCATGGCGGCCTGGAAGACCATGGCCAGGTTGCGCCAGCGATACTTGCGCATCTCGCCCTCGCTGAGGCTTACCAGATCCACGCCCTTGAAACGGATCTGGCCGCGTGTGATCTGAGCGTTCTCGGCGAGCAGGCGCAGCAGGCTGGCTGCCACCGAGCTTTTGCCGCAGCCCAATTCGCCCACCAGCCCGAGCGACTCGCCCACGCCCAGCGTGAAGCTCACGTCGTCGACCGCCGAGACGCCCCCGGCGCGTGTGGCGTAGGTGAGGGTGAGGTGTTCGACTTCCAGGATCTGCTCTGGCACGGGGTTTCTTCCGTTCTAGGGGAAGACAGGGAGACAAGGAGATCGCTCGCTACGCTCGCTGGGGAGACAAGGAGACAAGGAGCGCCTAGCGGCAGCGACGAGATCTCTCCTTGTCTCCTTGTCTCCTTGTCTCCTTGTCTCCTTGTCTCCTTGTCTCCTTGTCTCCTTGTCTCCTTGTCTCACCTCCGCCGCAGGCGCGGATTCACGACCTCGTCCATGGCGCGGCCCACGAAGTAGAAGGCAGCGCTGAGCAGCGTGATGGCGAGGCCAGCGGGCAGGATGAGCCACCAGGTTGCGAAGTTGAGCAGGTAGCCGGCGGTGTTGGCGGTGTGGATCATCAGGCCCCAGGACATGCGCACGTCGAGCAGGCCAAAGAACGAGAGCGTGGCCTCGGCGGCGATGGCCTCGGTGACGCTGAACATCATGTAGAGGAACGAGAGCGGCAGCAGGTTGGGGATAATGTGGTACAGGATGATGTGGGCGTGGCCGCCGCCCGCCACGCGGGCCGCCTCGATGTAGGTGCGCACCTTTACCGTGAGCGCCTGCGACTTGATCACGATGGCGGTGCCGCCCAAGCCGCCCAGGATGCCGATCACAATCGCCAGGGTGAGCAGGTTCAGCTCAAAGATCGCGCCCAGCACAATCAGGATCACGATGAAGGGCAGGATGATCACTAGGTCGGCCAGGCGCATTAGGAAGCTGTCGATGACGCCGCCGAAGTAGCCGGCCACCGCGCCCACGGTCGTGCCGATCAGCACGGTGACAAGCGCCGCCGTGATGCCGAGCACGAAGGCCGAGCCGGTGCCGAACATCAGCTGGCTGAGCATGTCGCGCCCGAGCGGGTCGGTGCCAAGCCAATGGGCCGCCGAGGGGCCGACGGGGTGGGCGGCGAAGGCCGGGTCGAAGCCCAGCACCGGATCGTAGATCGAGCGATCCCAGACGTTGGCCATCAGGAAGGGGTGCAGCGCAGCGAGCGCGCCAAAGCAGCCGATGATCGCCAGCCCGATCAGGCCGATGGGCTGCGCGGCAAAGAGCCGCCACTGCTCTGCCAGGGACCGCCCGAGCAGCCGCAGCCGCACCCGCCAGATGGGGAGCGCGCGGAGCTTGCGTCGCTCCTCCTGGGCCAGTAGCTCGGCCTCGGCCCCGGCAGGAGCCAGCTTGCGTATGGTCTCACGAGCCATAACGAGATCCTTCAGCTATACCAGCGGAGCGCCCCAGCTACCCGTACCTGATCCGCGGGTCGAGGAAGGCGTAGAGCACATCGATGATCAGGTGGGCGACCAGGGCGAGGATGCCTACACAGAGCACGCAGCCCATGGCCGTGGGGATGTCGCTGTTCTGGGCGGACTGGAGCAGCGCCTCGCCCATGCCGGGCCACGAGAAGATATTCTCGGTGATGATGCCGCCGCCGAGGGCCGTGGCAAGCGCAAAGACCAGCGTGGTGACGACGGGCAGCAGCGCGTTGCGGGCGGCGTGCTTGTCGCGGATCACATGCTCGGGCAGGCCCTTGGCGCGCGCCGTGGTGATGTAGTCCTCGCGCAGGGTCTCCAGCATGCTATTGCGCGTGAGCAGCATGGTGCCTGCGAAGTTCACCAATGTGAGCGTGAGCACGGGCAGGATGAGGTGCCAGAGGATGTCGACGG
>JAYUYB010000605.1:0-3298 GCA_043752655.1 Chloroflexota bacterium | reverse complement strand
GGGGACAGGGGACAGGGCGAACAGGTCGAGCAGGGCGGACAGGGCGAGCGCAATCTGCAATCTGCAATCTGCAATCTGCAATCCCGCCTCACGGGCCGATGTACATTCTGGACAGAGCTTGCTTATCCAGCTTACCGGCGGCGGTCTTGGGCAGCTCGTCGGCCAGGATCACACGGCGAGGGAGCTTGAAGCGCGCCAACCGCTCGCCGGCGAAGGCGAGCAGGTCG
The DNA here is from genome assembly GCA_043752655.1 of Chloroflexota bacterium. Lineage (GTDB taxonomy): Bacteria > Chloroflexota > Chloroflexia > Chloroflexales > Chloroflexaceae > OHK40. Next base: position 3,071 of record JAYUYB010000605.1, on the reverse strand, counting down.
TCGGCGTGGAGCGTGTGGCCGGGGCGCGGCGCCACCACCGCCACGCCCACCTCGCCCCAGTGCGGGTCAGGGACGCCGATCAGGGCCGCCTCGGCCACGGCGGGGTGGGCGCAGAGCACGCTCTCCACCTCGGCGGGGTAGATATTCTCGCCGCCCGAGATAATTATATCCTTCGAGCGGCCCACGATGCTGTAGCAGCCATCGCCATCGCGCACGGCAAGGTCGCCCGTGCGCAGCCAGCCGTCCACAATCGTGCGGGCCGTCTCCTCGGGGCGCCCCCAGTAGCCGGCGCAGACGTGCGGGCCGCGGATCTGAAGCTCGCCCACCGCGCCGGGGCGACGCTCGGCGCCATCCTCGCCAACCAGGCGCACATCCACAAAAGGCAGCGGAAAGCCCACAGCGCCGGGCTTATGGCGCACCAGAGCATCCGGCAGGCCAAAATTGTTGGGGCCAGCCTCGGTAAGGCCGTAGCCCGTGCGGAAGGGCACGCCGCGCTGCCAGAACGCCTCGAAGATCGGCGCGGGGCAGGGTGCGCCCCCGCTGATCACCAGCTTCAGGCGCGAGAAGTTCGCCTCCGGCCAGCGCGGGTGCTGCTGGAGCGCCGCGAACATCGTCGGCACGCCGAAAAACAGCGTTACATCACCGCCCGCGATCAGGTCGAAAACCTGCCCGGCGTCGAAGCCCTTGCACACAACCGAGGCCCCGCCCGCCAGCACCAGGGGCGCCGTGAAGACATTCAGGCCGCCAGTGTGAAACAGCGGCGCGTTGAGGATCGCCACGTCGTGCGCGTCGAGGCCCCAGCCGGCCACGGTGTTCACGGCGTTCCACGCGATGTTGCCGTGGGTGAGCACAGCGCCCTTGGGCGTGCCCGTCGTGCCGCCGGTGTAGCAGAGCAGCCACGGGTCGTCGAAGCTAAGCGGGGCGGGCGGAACCGGCTCTGTGCAGGCGTCACGCTCGTGGAGCGCCGGGTCCGCTGGCGCGGCGCGGGCGGCGGGGTCGATGGCGAGCCAGGCGCGCACGGACGGAGCGGCGGGGCGCAGCTCGGCGGCGGTGGCGGCGAAGCTGGGGCCGTAGGCGAGGAGGCTAGGGGTGGCGTCTGCCAGGAGGGCGGCCAACTCGGCAGGAGTGAGGCGCCAGCTGAGGGGCTGCAGCATCGCGCCGAGCTTGCCGCAGGCGAACCAGAGATCGAGCAAGGGCAGGCCGTTGAATGCGAGCACGGCCACACGGTGGCCCCGGCCCACGCCGAGGCGGCGCAGCAGGGCGGCCGTGCGGGTGGCGGCCGCGTCCCACGCGCGGTACGTCACGGGGCGCATGCCCGCCTCGGCATCGTAGAGCGCGATCCGGTCGGGCGAGAGCTGGGCGCGGCGGCCGAGCCAGTCGCCAAGCAGCATAGGGGCCATTGGCATAGACGAGCCTGGACAAGTTTGATCGGTCGGCGCGCTCAGGGGGCGAAGGTTATTATACGCTACGGCGCATTTGCGGGCGCGGGCGCCGCGTGCCCTATTGTCGGCGCGGTTGCCAGAGCCGGGCGGTTGAAACCGCGTCGGCCGGGCCTGCGGCCGCGCGTCGGCCTGCGCCGACGCGTCCGGACACGCCCGCGCAGGCGGGCCACCGGCGCACCGCGCCACCACGGCGCGCATCACACGCCCGCCTGCCGACCAGACGGCGCGCGTTCACGCGCCCGCCTCCCGACCATGACGTAGCCCTGACAGCCGATTGACAGCCCGCGCAGGCACCCCTATAATTCACTCAGCTCTGTATAGATTTGCCTAGTTTTCAGCGCCATGGCCAACAGCGACGACCCAACCCACCTCTCGCTCTCGGCGGCAAGCAAGCTGCTCGGCGTTCACAGCACCACGCTGCGGCGCTGGGCCGACGCAGGCTCGGTGCCGGTCTTTGTGACGCCCGGCGGCCACCGCCGCTTCGCCCGCCACGAGCTCGAGGCCCTGGCCGCGCGCACCATCCTCAGCACGCAGGCCGTCGGCAACGCCTGGGCCGCACGCGCTATCGCCCACACCCGCAGCGACCTGGCCGCACCCCAGCGCCAGCGCTGGATGGCCCGCATCGACGACGGCGACCGGGCCGCCTGGCGCCGCCTTGGCCAGCAGCTGATGGGCGTGGTGCTGCACTATATCAACAGCCCGCGCGACGACGATGATCTGCTCGGCGAGGCCCGCCGCATCGGCGACGAGTACGCCCAGTACGCCCGCCGCGCTAATATGCCGCTCACTGTCGCCCTGGAGGCCGCGCTCTTCTTCCGCGACTCGCTGGTAGACGCCGCGATGGATCTGCCCGAGGAGGCGCACCTGCGCCCCGACGCCAGCGCCCGCCTGCTGCGCCGGATCAGCCGGGTGGCCAACACGGTGCATCTCGCTGTCGCCGCTGGCTACGAGGACGGCGGACGGTAGACGGTGGACGGTGGACGGTGGACGGTGGACGGTGGACGGTGGACGGTGGACGGTGCGCTACCGGCTATCGGCCATCGGCTCAAGGAGTCCCTTAGTGGCCATTGAAGACCCGCCGCAGCGCCTCAACGTGCTGCGCACCATGAAGATCGGCACGTTTCATATCGGCTCGTCCCTGGTGGATCTGCTCACCTCGGGCGTGCTCAACCGCGTGCTGATCAGCGACCTGGGGCTCTGGGCCACGCCAGTGGCGCTGCTCTCTGCCCTGCGCTACCTGCTGGCGCCCCTAAGCATCTGGGCGGGCTACCGCTCCGACACGCGCCCGATCTTCGGCATGCGCCGCCTGCCCTACATCTGGGCCGGGCGCATCCCCATGCTGCTCTCGCTCCCGCTGCTGCCCGTCGTCACTGCGCTGCTCGCCGCCGACCCACGCTCGCTCCTCGGCTGGGCGCTCGCCGTGCTCGCCTTCCTGATCTACGGTGTGGGCACGCTGCTCTCGGGCAGCACCTTCCTCTCGCTGGTGCGCGACAGCGCCCCGCCCACCAGGCGCGGGCAGGCCCTCAGCATTGTGCAGATCTTCCTGGTGGTAAGCTTCCCCCTGGCCGGTATTCTCTATGGGCGCCTCATGCCAGTCTACACGCCCGAGGCGCTCTGGCGCATCGTGCT
>JAYUYB010000604.1:0-3306 GCA_043752655.1 Chloroflexota bacterium | reverse complement strand
CGCACCGGGCGCAGGCAGACGTACAGGTCGAGCATCTGGCGCAGCGCCACGTTGAGCGAGCGGATGCCGCCGCCCACGGGGGTGGTGAGCGGACCCTTGATGCCGACAAGATACTTCTGGAAGTCGGCGACTGTCTCGTCGGGGAGCCAGTTGCCCGTCGCGGTGAAGGCCTTCTCGCCAGCCAGCACCTCGTGCCAGATCAGCTTGCGCCTGCCGCCGTAGGCCTTCTCCACCGCTGCGTCGAAGACGCGCACGCTGGCCCGCCAGATATCGGGGCCGATGCCGTCGCCCTCGACAAAGGGGATGATCGGCCGGTCTGGTACGTTCAGCTTGCCGTCGCTGATCGAGATGATCTCGCCCTCGGGCGCGGTGCGCGTGGCCATTGCTCGTGCTCCTCTACGGCTGATAGAGACATGGGTACAGGGCAATATTATAGCACCACCATCGCGCACACAGGCCGCAAGGCTGCACAGGGCATATTGACGCATTGCAATGCTGTTGCACCGACTTTGTTCCCGTTGACACAAGCACAAACATGGGTATAATTCCAAATGCAGCTGGAGCGCAACTTCATCTAACTTCACACGCTGCGCTACGCCCACACATCACCGCGTGCGTCGCGCCCCGCTCGGCGCCTGCCGTATGGAGGGGAGCAATGCTCGGTTCTTACCTGCCCGTCCTGGTGCTATTCCTCGTGGCGCTGTTCATCGCGATCTTCGTGATCGTCACCTCGTCGCTGCTCGGCCCGAAACGCAGCACCGCTCGCAAGCTCGCCCCGTACGAGTCGGGCATGGAGCCAATCGGCCAGGCGATCCGCCGCGTCCCCGTGAAGTTTTATGTCGTCGCGATGCTTTTCATCGTCTTCGATATCGAGGTAGTCTTTTTCTACCCGTTCGCCCTGGTGTTTCGCCAGCTTGGCGTGCCGGGCCTTGCCGCGATGGGCGTCTTCTTCCTCGTGCTGCTGATCGGCTTTATCTACGAGTGGAAGAAAGGGGCCTTACGATGGGAATAGAAGAGAAGGCCGGCGACCTCGGCGTCGTTACGACCTCGCTTGAGTATGTGGTGAACTGGGGCCGCTCCAACGCTATGTGGCCGCTGCTGTTTGGCCTGGCCTGCTGCGCGATCGAGATGATGGGCGCCCAAGGCGCCAACTATGATATGTCGCGCTTTGGCATGGAGCTGAACCGCGCCTCGCCACGCCAGGCCGATCTGATGATCGTCGCCGGGCGCGTGAGCCGCAAGATGGCCCCCGTGCTGCGCCGCCTCTACGACCAAATGCCCGAGCCGAAGTGGGTGGTCGCTATGGGCGACTGCGCCGCCTGCGGCGGGGTGTTCAATAACTACGCGATTGTGCAGGGCGTCGATGAGATCGTGCCTGTGGATGTCTATGTGGCTGGCTGCCCGCCCCGCCCCGAGGCCCTGATCGACGGGATCATGATGCTGCACCAGAAGGTGATGCGCGAGAAGATCAGCGGCAGAAAAGAGGCGCCGATCCAGCTTCAGCGCCCGCTGATTCAGGTGCAGTAACTATGGATAATCAGCAGCTGCTGAATCTGCTTAACGAGCGCTTTGGCGCGGGCATCCTTATCGCTAGCGAGCAGCACGGGGACTTGCGTGTTACGCTCGCTCCCGAAGCGTACCTTGCCGCTGCCCAGCTGCTGCGCGACGACCCTGCGCTGCGCTATACGTTTCTGGAGAATCTCTGCGGCGTGGATTACCTTGGCCGCGAGTCGCGCTTCGAGGTGGTGGCCCATCTGGTGAGCATGCAGCATAATCACCGCGTCTGCCTCAAGGTTGGTGCGAGCGAGGCCGACCCGCGCGTGCCCTCGCTTACGCCGCTCTTCCCCACCGCGAACTACCAGGAGCGTGAGGCCTACGATCTGCTCGGCATCCTGTTTGTGGGCCATCCGTCGCTCACGCGCATCCTGATGCCCGACGACTGGGTTGGCCATCCCCAGCGCAAAGATCACCCGCTGGGCGACGAGGAGGTCGCGTTCACCTTTAACCAGGACGCGATCTACGCGCAGAAGCCCTTCGCGAAGGAATGAGGCGTAGCCGATGACACTCCACGTCCCGACCCCGCAAGAGATCACTGGGCCAGCGCTGGCGGGCCTCACCGATACGATGGTGCTCAACATGGGGCCGCACCACCCGAGCACCCACGGCGTGCTGCGCCTGGTGCTGGAGCTCGACGGCGAGCTGGTGGTGAATGTGGCCCCCGACATCGGCTTTCTCCACACCGGCATCGAGAAGACGATGGAGTACAAGACGTATCAGCAGGCGGTGGTGCTCACCGACCGCATGGATTACCTCGCCCCGCTCTCCAACAACCTCGTCTACGCCCTCACCGTCGAGAAGCTGATGCAGGTGGAGATCCCTGAGCGCGCCCAGACGATCCGCGTGCTGATGGTGGAGCTGCAGCGCATCTCGTCGCACCTGGTCTGGCTTGGCACGCACGCGCTCGACCTCGCCGCCATGACGGTGTTCCTCTACGCTTTCCGCGAGCGCGAGCAGATCCTCGATATCTTCGAGCTGGTCTCCGGCGCCCGCATGATGACGAGCTACATCCGCATTGGCGGCCTTGCCTACGACCTACCCGCCGACTTCGTCCCTACCGTTGATGCGTTCCTTCAGCAGATGCCTGGCCGCATCGATGAGTACGAGGATCTGCTTACCGGCAACCCGCTCTGGCTGGAGCGCACCGTGGGCGTCGGCGTGGTCGACGGCGAGGCTGCGGTGGCCTTTGGCCTCACAGGCGCGAACCTGCGTGCAAGCGGCGTGCCCTACGATGCGCGCAAGGCCACGCCCTATTCCGGCTACGAGAGCTACGATTTTGCGGTGCCGGTGGGCAAAATGGGCGACACCTACGACCGCTACCGCGTGCGCGTCGCCGAGATGCGCCAGAGCGTGCAGATCGCGCGGCAGGCGCTGGATCGCATCAGCGCAATGGGGCCTGGCGCCTACACCACGAGCGACCGCAAAGTGGCCCCGCCGCCCAAGGAGGAGATCACGCACAGCATGGAGGCGCTGATCCACCACTTCAAGCTGTGGACGGAGGGTTTCAAGCCGCCGCGCGGCGATGCCTACGTAAGCATCGAGAGCCCGCGCGGCGTGCTCGGCTGCTACGTGGTGAGCGATGGCGGCCCCAAGCCCTGGCGCGTCCACTTTCGCGCCCCGTCGCTGATTAACCTCCAGGCCCTGCCGCACATGGCCAGGGGCCGCATGGTCGCCGACCTGATCGCCCTCACTGCAAGCCTCGACCCGGTGCTGGGCGAGGTGGATCGGTAAGACGGTGGACGGTGGACG
>JAYUYB010000603.1:0-8172 GCA_043752655.1 Chloroflexota bacterium | reverse complement strand
ACCACGCCTGGACGTACGGCCTCGACGGGCGTCTGGTGGCCGCACGTCATATGCAGGATGTGCCCGGCTTCGACAAGGCCGACTGGAGCCTGCGCTCGGTGGCCGTGGCCGAGTGGGAGGGCTTTGTCTTTGTGAGCCTGGCGGCTGAGCCGGAGCCGTTCAAGCAGGCGTTCGCGCCGCTGCTAGGGCGCTTTGCCGAGTGGGGGATGGCCGGGCTGCGGCGGGGCGCTCAGACAACCTACGATGTAGCCGCCAACTGGAAGCTGATCGTGCAGAATTACTCGGAGTGCTACCACTGCGCGCTAATCCACCCAGAGCTGGTGGCGCTCTCGCCGTGGCAGAGCGGGCGCAACGATCTGACAACGGGGTCGTTCCTGGGCGGCTACATGGAGCTGAACCACGCGAGCATGACGCTTGGCGGCGCCACGGGCCGCCCGCCGATCGCCACGCTCGCACCAGAGAACCACGGGCGCGTGTACTACTACTCGCTCTTTCCGAACCTATTACTGAGCCTGCACCCCGACTACGTGATGGCGCATACGCTCTGGCCGCAAGGCGTGGGGCGCACGCGCGTGGTCTGCGAGTGGTACTTCGAGCCGGGAACGATGGCTGCGCCGGGCTTCGACCCCGCAGACGCGGTGGGCTTCTGGGACATGACCAACCGGCAGGACTGGCATGTCTGCGAGCTGTCGCAGCTGGGCGTAAGCTCGCAGGCCTACACGCCGGGGCCGTATGCGCAGACCGAGGGGCTACTTTGGCAGTTTGATCAGGAGTATCTGCGGGCGCTGGAATAGCCGACGAACCGGCGGGACCGCGAACGACACGAAAGGCGGCGAAGCACGCGAACCGGCGGCGACGGGCGCGCAGGCGGACGGGGCATGCCCAGTTTCGCAGTCGTTCGCGCCCTTTTGCGCCTTCGTGGTCCAAATAGTTTGCGCTCAGGGCGTGGCTAGCGGCAGGAGCATGGTGAAGGTGCTGCCCTGGCCCTCGGTGCTAGTTACGAGCAGGCGGCCGCCGTGGAGCGTGACGATCTCGTACACCACGAAGAGGCCCACGCCCATGCCGCTGATGCTGCGCGTTTCGGCGTTGGCTGCGCGGAAGAAGCGCTTGAAGAGCTGCGGTAGCGCCTGGGCGGGGATGCCGATGCCTGTATCGCTGATCGCGACCAGCGCCTCGCCCGGCGCTCGCGATAGACGCACCGTTACCTCGCCGCCGTCGGGGCTATACTTCACCGCGTTGCTCAGCAGGTTGTGCAGCACCTGCTCGAGGCGTAGAGCATCGCCGTCGATCAGCAGGGGCGCGCTGGAGAGCCCCTCGCAGCGGATGCTGTGGGTCTCGACGGTAGGCTGAAACTCCTCGATCACGCGGGCGACGAGCAGGTTCAGGTCGAGCGGGGCGCGTTCGAGCGCCAGGCGGCCATGCTCGATACGGCTGACATCGAGCAGCTCAGTGATCAGGCTATTGAGGCGCTGGGCCTGCGCCACAACCACATCGAGCGAGCGCTGGTCGCGGGCGCTGAGCGACCCCTCGCGCTGGGCGCGGCGCTGGAAGAGCTGGGCCTGGCCGAGCAGGGCCGTGAGCGGCGTTTTAAGCTCGTGGGCCACAACCGAGAAGAAGGTATCGCGCTGCTGGATGGCCTGCTCGCGCCCGGAGGCGGCCAGGGTGAGATCCTGGCGCATCTGATCAAAAGCGGCAGCGAGGCGGGCCACCTCGCTTATGCCCGCGTGCGGCAGCGGGGCCGCCGCATCGCCACTGCCGAAGCGGCTAACAGCCCCGGCCAGAGCGTTGAGTGGCGCAGTGAGATAGCGCGCCACCAGCAGAGCGACGAGCGCAGCGAGGGTGACAGCGATAACAAGCAGCCCAAACGCCTGCTCGCGGGCGCCGCGCACGCTAGAAAGGTCCTTGGCGATCGGGCGCTCCACGAGCACCCCCCAGGCTGGCATGGGAACGGGAGCGAATGCTGCGAGCCACTCCTGGGGCGGCACGCCGTACCGCAGCACGCCAGCCTGCTCAGTCTGCGCGCGCCACGCCTGTATCGGGGGCAAATCAGAGAGGTCCGTGAACGGGGCGATGCGCTTGCCGTCGGAGGCGACAACCCTGCCGCGCTCGTCAACGATAATCACGTTGCGATCGCCCTCGCCGGTGACGCTGTTGACCGTCGACGCGATCCTGGTAGTTTCCAGGCCGCAGCCAACCGCGCCCGCGAGACTGCCGTCCGGCGCCTGCACGGGCGCAAAAAAGGCGATGATCGGGCGCTGGATCGTGCTGGATGAGCGCAGCTCCAGGGCGGGCTGGCCGCTGCGCTGCACCTGCGCAAAGCTGGCCAGATCAGCGACAGAGACAGGGGTGCGCCCATCGCTGCGCGCAATCCCCTGGCCGACAGGATCATAGGTCGTGCATGCAAAAAAGTCGGGGTAAAGGCGACTCATACGCTCAAGCCGTGCGCGCTGCTCCGCAGGCGCGGCATCAAGCAGACCAGGCTCGGCGGCCAGGGCAACCACCGCGCTCTGATGCAGCGCGATATAGTCATCGAGACCCTGGGCAAGCGTGCTAACAAGCAGCCGCCGTGTGGCAAAGGTCTGCTCAACCGCGACCGCCTCCTGCTGCGCGGTGATCAGGCTGACAGTGAGAGTCAGGGGAATGGCGGCGGCAGCGATCAATGTGAGGGCGAGGCGCACGTAAATACTGGCGGTATCGAAGCGATCCAGCCACAGGCCAACCAGGGGCAACACCAGCAGCAGGCTGCCGAAGCCGCCGTAGAAGAGGAAGCCGGTGATCGAGCGCGCGGGCAGTGAGACCAGGAGCATAAAGCCAAGGAATGCAAGGCCGATTGTGGCATGGGGCAGCCAGAGCAGCCAGATCGAGCGCGGCGGGCGCAGCTGCACAGCGACGAGGGCTGCGCCACCAAGCGCGTAGGCCATGCCAAACCAGAGCAGATACGGGCGAATCTGATCATAGGTCGAGAGCACAAACTGGTCGGGAAAGAGCAGCATCACCAGACCAGTGCTCAGCGCAGAGAACCCGAGCATAAGGGCGAGCAGATCGCCTTGCGTGCTTGTTCCCTGCCGCCCTGCCGGGAGCAGCGCCGCCGCGATCGTGCCGAGCCCCAGCGTGCTGTAGAGTGGAGCGCCGGTGAGACTGCCGGAGCGCAGGAGTGTGTAGGCAAATAGGATGAGCACCGAGCCGCAGGTGAGGTGCGCGGCGAGCCTGCCGATACCGCTGCGCCCGAGCGCCGAGAGACCCACAAGGCCAAGGCCACTCAGAAGCGCCGCCCCGCCCATGAGCGAAAAATACGGACGGAGCACGCTGAACGAGGGCGAGCTCAGCTGATGCGGCACGATCAGCATCACCGCGCCGATCGCAGCGCAGAACCAGCCGACCGACCAGCGGAAGGTGGTAAGCCGCAGCTGGCGCACAGCGTTCAGCATGGCGACTCGTGAGAGCTCGCCATGCTCAGCCATAGCGCCGGGGATTGGGGAGAGGTGAGGATGCTCGGCCACGGCCCTGCTCCGCGCTGATCGCTCGTACGCTAGCTGGCGCTACCCTGTGGGCTCAAGCAGAAAGACGCCTGCATCGCGGGTGGCGACAGCAACCTGGCCGCCATCAGGGCGAAACGACAGGGCGAGAATTGTGCCCGCCTGAAGGTTGTAGCTGCTCAGGCGCTCGCCGCTGGCGGCGTTCCAAAACTCCACATCGCCAGCGAGGGTGCCAGTTACCAGCAGCGCGCCATCAGGCGAGAAGGCAATGCTACTGTACCAACCCTGCTCGGTGGGCGCCTGAATGCTGCGCACCTCGTCGCCGCTGGCGGCGGCCCAGAGCTTCAGGCTGCCGTCGCTGCTAGCGCTCGCCACCCAATCCTGGCCGGCAGGCATATCCACCGCCGTCACCGGCCCGGTGTGGCCGCTAAACGTGGTGCGCCGGTCGCCGCTCTGCACGTCCCAGACAATCACTTTCGGGCGCTCGGAGGGCTCGTTCGTTACAGCAGAGAGCTCGGAGCCATCGCGGTTGAAAGCCAGGGCGTAGACTGGCCCGCCAAGCCCGCTCAGGGTGCGCGTCTTTTGCAGGGTCTCCGCGTCCCAGAGCGTCACGTCGCCGCGCTCGTTGCCAGCAGCGATCAGGCGCCGGTCGCGGCTCACGCCCACCGTAAGGGCGAAGCCATCGAGCCCATCGAGCTGCTTCGTCTCGGCGGCGCCGGTGAGGTTGATCAGCACCACGTCGCCCGCGTCGCTCACGGCCACCAACTGCGTGTCGTTCAGAAAGCTGATGTACTGGTTGGTGGGCGCGCCGCCGCTCAGGGGCACCGCGCGGCCATCGTTAAGCAGGTGGACCTTCACGGAGCCGTTGGCGCCGCCGGTGCCGAGCAGCTCGCCGGTGTCGGAGTAGGCGAGGGCCGTGATGGCGCCCTGGGCCAGAACAGCGCTCTGGACAACCTCCTGGCTGCCCACGTCCCACACCGCGACGTTGCCGGCGGTGTCGCTGCTGGTCACTAGGCGCTCGCCGTCGGGGCTCCAGGCGAGGCCGAGCAGGCGCAGGCCGCGCTGCTGGAGCGTGCCCCGATCCGCGCCAGTACGCGGGCTCCAAAGATGCACCGTGCCGTCCAGGCTGGCGCTGGCGAGCAAGTCGCCCTTAGGGTTGAAGCTCACGCCGCGGATCACCACCCAGCCATCGTGGCCCTGGAGCTCGCGCTGCTGGCTGCCAGTGGCGGCGTCAAGCATGTAGATGCTACCGCTCACCGAGCCCACGGCCAGCGTGTTGCCATCGGGGCTGTAGCTCACGCCGGTGAGCCAGAAGGGGGCGCTGGTCGCTGAGTTCACGGGCGCGGTGAAGGCGAAGCCGGCGCGCTGCTCGCCGCCCGCCACGTCCCACAGGCGTACCGTGCCATCGCGGGAGGCCGAGGCGAGGGTGGCGCCATCGGGCGAGAAGGCGATGTTGCCGACAAAATCCTGGTGGCCCTCCAGGGTGCGCAGCAGCTTGCCGCTGGCCACATCCCAGATTCTGATCGTCGTGTCGGTGCTGCCGGAGGCGAGGGTGGCACCATCGGGCGAGAAGGCGAGGCTGCGGATCCAGCCCGTGTGGCCCTCCAGCTGGCGCAACTCGCGGGCGGCGGCCGCATCCCAGACGCGGATCACGTTGTCGTCTTGGGCGCCAGAGACAAGCAGCTTACCATCGAGCGAGAAGGCGAGGGCGCTCACATCGCCAGTGTGGCCACTGAGCGTGGCGCCCGGATCGAGGCTGGCGGCGTCGCGCAGCTGCACATCGCCGCCAAGGCCCACGGCGATCGTCTTGCCATCCGGGGCGTAGATCACCGCGCCAACCGACGCATCCTCAAGCTGCTGGGTCTGGGTAAAGGTGCCGCCCTGGGCCAGCAGCGCGCCTGCGGTGGGGTTGGGCTGCGTGGAGCCCTGGCCGGTGGCTGCGTTGGCAGTGGGGCTGGTGGTGCCGCCTGCGGGCTCAGCCGTGGCCATTGCGGAGGCGCCGGGCAGGAATGGCAGGCTGGCACCATTATTCATGATCAGCCAGCCGACCCAGAGCCCCACCACGCAGATGCCGAGGGCCAGGACGGCGAGCAGCCCCACGAGGGCGAACAGGCAGTTGTTGCTGACACGGGGGCCCTGGCGCGGCGGCGCGGCGGTGGGCGGCACCGTCTGCCAGCCAGTAGAGGCTGCTTGCGGGGCGACGTACTGCGGCCCGCTGGGCGGGGCGTAAGCGCCAGGCTGAGGCGACCCGCTGGTCCAGCCGGGGGGCGGGGCGGGCGGCGGCGGGCCGTACAGCGTGCCAGGCTCGGCGCCGGTGCCCGACACGGGGCGCGGGGGCAGGGGTGGGCCGTCAGGGAGAGCCTGGGGCGTAGCGGGCTGGGGCGACGGGAAGGGGATGCCCTCGACGGGCGCGGTGGCGCCGAGGGGGCGGCCGGCCATCAGACGCACTGTCTCTAGGGCGCTGCGCATCTCGCGGGCCTGCTGGTAGCGATTCACCGGCTTCAGCTCGAGCGAGCGCAGCACCAGCTGCTCGGCCAGCGCAGAGACGCGGGCGTTGAGCACGCGTGGCGCGTTTAGGGGCGTTCCCACGTGGCGCTGGGCAGCGGGCGGCGGCGCCCAGCCAGTGAGCAGCTGGTAGAGCACCGCGCCAATCGCGTAGATATCGCTGGCCGTAGTGGGCTCGGCGCTGGCGTCGTGCAGCTCGGGGGCGCGGTAGGGCGAGGCGTCGGCGGAGAAGTGACGCACCAGCGAGAAGGGCACCAGGAAGAGGCCGCCATCGGGCGACGACCAGAGATCGGTGGAACGCAGATCGCCGATCAGCAAGGGGGGCGTACGGCTGTGGAGCGTGTCGAGGGCACCGAGCAGGCGCTCGACGTAGCCGAGCACTTCTGTCTCCGGCATGGGGCCGCCCCGGTCGCGGGCGACGCGCTCGAGATCCTGGCCGCCGGGGTCGTCGGCGACAAGATAGTAAGTAAGGCCCTGGGCGAAGTGCGCGCGCAAAGCGAGCAGGCCGGGCGACGTAATCCCGACGATCTGCGCGGCGAGGTGGCGCAGATCGCCGATCGCCTGCTCGTTGGGCTGCGGCAGCTCGGCGAGCAGCACGCGGTGGGAATCCTGAACGTCGATCGCGCGGTAGATCACGCCGTCGGGACGCTCCTCCACGACGTAGGTGATCCGGTAGCGCTCCATCAGCATGGACTCAAGTGCGAGCATCTTCTAACCTCGGCAACAGATAGTGAAACGCGCCGTGCGCTGTGGGCATTCTACCGCACAAGGCACGACGCGTAAGCGAGAGTTTAGATTAGTCCGCCGCGATCACCTGCGGGGCCGGCATGATCGCCCCGCTGGCCACAGCCGCCCCAATCCGCTCGACGCAGCGCAGGGCGCTGATCGTGGCGCCCTCGATCGAGGCCAGGAACTGCTGCTGCGTGTAGTCGCCCGCCAGGAACAGGTTCGGCACGGGGCTGGCCTGATCAGGCCGATACTGATCCACACCCGGCAGCGCCTGGTAGACCGAGTTGGGGATACGCACAATCGTATGCTTAAGCAGCTGCGCCTCGCCGGCCACAGGATGCAGGCGCACAAACTCGTCCATCACCACGCGCACAAGCTCGTCGTCGGGCAGCTTGATCAGCTCCTCGGCGGGGGCCACCACGAACTGCATCACGCTCTTGCCACCGTTATGGTACTCGGGAGCCACCATCGCCATATCAGCGTAGACGCTCAGGTGCGTACCAGCGCTGAAGAGCAGGTTGTCCACGCCCGCGATCTGCCGGTCGAAGAAGAGCTGGAGCGTAATCACCGGCGAGCCCTTGAGATGCTTCAGGTTCTCGAAGTACGGAAAGGCGCGCAGGCTGTCGGGGAGAATCTTGCGCAGGTTGTGGACAGGCAGCGCGGACACATAGACATCGCCCGTGACGGTGCTTCCATCCTCGAGCAGGAAGCCGGTCACGCGGTTGTCGATTGCATCGTGCTCGATCCCGATCAGCTTGTGGCCAAGCTCGACCTTGCCGCCAAGCGCCTCGATCTGCTTGATCAGCGGGCGCCAGATATTCGTGTCCGGCGAGCCCTTGACCAGAGCCATCCTGGGGGCGTTCTTCTCGTGGGCGAAGTGCAGCATAGCGGTGAGCGCCAGCTTGGCGGAGACCTTGTCGGCGCGCTGGAAGTTGAGCGCGAGTGCCATCGTGTGCATCACTTCGTCCAGCGAGCGCTGGCCCATGCCGTGGCGCAGGTGCCACGAGGCATAGCTCTCGCCGTCCTGCTGATCGACATAGCGCTGGTCGCCGAAGATCGGGCGCAGCAGGCCAAGGCCCATGCGCAGCTTGTCGCCCAGCGTAAGCGGCTTGAACTTGGCGACGCCGGCGAGGCCGTTGAGCGGCGTGGGCAGCCAGGGCACAAAGCTGATCCCGGCGAGGCCGTGGCGCTCCGAGACAAAGTTCATCTCGGCGGGCTTCCAGTTGAAGGTATTGCCAAGGCCGTAGCGATCCAGAAAGCCAAGCAGATTATGGTAGGCGCCGAAGAAGACATGCAGGCCCGACTCGATCCAGTCGCCGTCCGCGTCCTGCCAGGCAGAGACCTTACCACCAGACACGGCGCGCTTCTCCAGCAGCACCACCTCGTGGCCCTGCTCTACTAAAGTGCGGGCAACAACGAAGCCCGCTGGGCCGGCACCGGCTATAATGACACGCATCGGAGT
>JAYUYB010000602.1:0-3310 GCA_043752655.1 Chloroflexota bacterium | reverse complement strand
ATCTCTCCACCACACAGCGGGTTGAGCTGGACAACGAGATCCGCAGCTCCCTCGGCCGCCTCATGGTTTCTGTCGAGGCCTACCCCGACCTCAAGGCGAGCCAGACCTTCGTGCAGCTCCAAGGCGCGCTGAACGAGGCCGAGGAGCAGATCTCTGCCGCGCGGCGCGCCTACAACGCTGCCGTGACCAGCTTCAACAACGCCATCCAGATGGCGCCGAGCAACATCCTCGCCGGGATGATGCGCCTCACACCTCGGCCGCTCTTCGCCGCCACAGAGGTCGAGCGCCGCAGCGTGGACGTGCGCGGCATGTTCCAGGGTGGGCAGTGAGCGGGGTCGCACCTGGAGTCGCGGTCGGCGACGGGCTCCAGCAGCTCTACCAGACTGAAATCCAGCCCTTGCTCGACGAGCTGGAGGCCACCCGTCTCCGCGCCCGCAACCACAGTCTGATCGTGGGCGCCATCGTCGCGCCGATCACCCTCCTGGTGATAGCTGGTGCCTTGCTCGTCCAGATCGAGTTTTTGGCCATCTTCGCGCTCGTCGCAGCCGTGCTCGCATGGGCGTTCTTCACCAATGCTGCGCGGGCCCGCTACCGTGATCAGTTCAAGCAGAACGTGGTGGCGCGCTTGGTGCACCACCTCAACCCCCAGCTCTCCTACGTACCGGACGCAGGGATTGAGCAGCACGAGTTTAGCGCCAGCCGGATCTACACGCAGGGGATCGACCGCTACGCGTGTGAGGACCTCATCACTGGCAGCTTTGGGGCGACCGCCTTCCGGCTCTCCGAGGTCGACGCCGAGTACAAGACCACCAGCACCGACTCAAAGGGGAACACGAACACCTCCTGGCACACCATCTTTCAGGGGCTGTTCTTCATCGGCGACTTCAACAAGCGCTTCGGCGGGATGACCTTCGTCCTGCCCGACCAGCACGAGGGCTTGCTGGGCGGCGTGGGGCGCACGTTGCAGGCCTGGGGCGGCAAGCTGGACAGCCGGCCCGGCGAGCTCGTGGCCCTGGAGGACCCCGAGTTCGAGCGCGCGTTCGTGGTCTACGCGACCGATCAGGTGGAGGCGCGCTATCTTCTCTCCACCAGCCTCATGCGCCGTCTGCTGGAGTTCCGCGCGCGGGTGAAGCGGCCCCTCGCCCTCGCCTTCATCGACTCAAACCTCTACCTCGCCATCAGCACCAGCAAGCAGTACTTCGAGCCGCCCTCCGTCTTCTTCGGGTCGGCTACCATGACGCTCGACGACATCAAGGCGTACCTGGCCGATGTTGCGCTGGCCCGCGACCTGATTGAGGATTTGAACCTGAACCTGCGGATCTGGAGCAAGGCATAATGCAGGGGATCGGGCGTTCCTGACGGTCGACTACGAAGGCTCCCAGACCGATCGCTTCGAGGCCGTTGTTTGCTAGCTTGGCAAACCGCTCGCCCATGCGGTCTCTGTTTGCCAGAGTGGCAAATCCGTTGTATGCAGCCTGGACATCTCTGAAGAGCCGACTCCGTTGGCCTCGCTATGCCAACGGAAGCGCTATTGCGATGCCCAGCCACAAATTGATGGTGTGGACTAACTGCGACGCTGGCGAGCCAGAAAGCTTGAATCGAACAGCCCGCCTTAACCTGCCACCGCTCCAGACGTGCGTGGGAGCAGCCCCGCAGATGCCATGGCGGTGTAGCATTGCCGCAGCGCCGCCTGTGCTGCTGCCAGCCCGTTGCTTAGTACCCGCACCGCCAGGCCGCAGCCTGCGGGGAGGATGGCGGCGCTTACGCTCGTGCCACCGTGAGCGCTGATCCAGAGCGCCGCACGCTCCGCGTCAAGCTGATCGCCGAGCAGCCAGAGCGTGCCCATCACGGCGAAGGTTCCCATCACGCCGGGAATGGCAGGGCTGCGTTGCCCTGGCTCGATCACGATGCGCTCGGCGGCCAGCAGCCGCCCGCCGTCATCAGCTAGCTCGATCAGGCTCTCGTAGCGACGAAAGCGCCAGCGCTCGCCGCGCGCCAGGCGCCCAGGCACAAGCAGCTCCCCAAGCATGACGAAGGCGCCTGCGGCAAGCTCGACACGCGTAGACTGACGGTACTCAGCCTCGGCAAAGAGCAGCAGCGCCCCAGGCAGCCAGTGTAGCGACGCGCCAGCAGCGGCCCGAATCGTCGTGTGCTGCTGCGCTGCCCCCTTGGGCATTGAGTAGATCTGCGTGGCTGCGGCGGCCGTCACCACGGCCTTTGCCCGCGTGCCAACATCGACTGTCAGGTCATACTGATCGCCTGCTAGCACGCCGCCAAGGTGGATCAGCGTCATGCTCAGGCGCGTCGGGTCGGCGGGGTCGTCGTAGCGCGCCCGCGAGAGCTGGAGCGGCGGGGTCGCCAGGGCGCGCTGCGGCCTCGTTCGCTTCCCATCGCAGGCCAGGGCAAGCTCAAGGGCTGCATGCTGTTCACCCATCAGGCTGCGGCCTGGTGCGGGGCTGTGTCGAGAATGTAGCTCAGGACCGCATCGACGCCCTCGCCGGTCCGACAGTTGGTGAAGAGAAACGGGCGCCCGCCCCGCACAAGCCGCGCGTCGCGCTCCATCACCTCCAGGCTTGCGCCGACGTAGGGCGCTAGATCGACCTTATTGATCACGAGCAGGTCGGCCTGCACAAGGCCAGGGCCGCGCTTGCGCGGGATCTTGTCGCCGCCGGCCACGTCGATCACGAAGATCGTCAGGTCCACAAGCGCCCGGCTGAACGTGAGCGTCAGGTTATCGCCGCCGCTCTCCAGCAAGAGCATGTCGGCGTCCGGGTAGGCCGCCTCCAGCTCGGCCGCCGCCGCCAGGTTCATGGTCGGGTCGTCGCGCACCGCCGTATGTGGGCAGCAGCCTGTCTCCACACCGCGCACGCGCTCCGGGGCGAGGATGCCGGCGAGGGTGCGGCGGACGTGCTCGGCGTCCTCGAAGGTGATGATGTCGTTGGTGAGCACTAGCGGGCTGTGGCCGCGCGCGATCAGGCGCGGCACCAGCACCTCGATCAAGGCTGTCTTCCCAGACCCGACCGGCCCGCCTACGCCAACCCGAGGGATATGCTGGCTCATCGTGTCTCCCGTTCCTAGCTTACAAACATATGCGTCTCGGCGTAGCCGTGCTGGCACTGCATCTGCTCGATCAGCGGCGCGAAACCGCCCAGCTCGCGCCAGTGCCGCGCGCGCCCCAGCTGGCGGGCCTGCTCCAGAATAGGTCGCGCCCGCCACACGAGCCGCTGGGCGCCGATGTGGTCGCAGGCGCCAAGCCGCACCGCCGCGCTCACTAGGCTCACGGCGAAGCCGTGCAGCTCGACGGCCACGG
>JAYUYB010000601.1:0-17188 GCA_043752655.1 Chloroflexota bacterium | reverse complement strand
ACCGCGTATTCTACAAGAGGTGGAGTATGTCGCGCTCAACACGTGAGTATTTTCAGCACATGCGTGACGAGATTGCATTTCTACAAGGGTATATTCCGCAGACGACGAAGGATGATTTGATTCACAATGAGATTCTGAAACGTGCCGTCATCCGAAGTATTGAAATCATCGGTGAAGCAATCAAGCAAATACCTGATGGAATCAAAACGAAATACCCGGATGTTGCGTGGAGGCCAATAGCGGCAATGCGTGATTGTCTTATTCACGGGTATTTCGGTATCGACTACGATATTGTATAGGACGTTCTGACGACAAAAATCCCGGTACTTGAACAACAAATCAGGGTTATTGTGCAAACGGAATATCTAGAGCCATGAGAATACCGTTCAGAAACAAAAGCACCTCGAAGTAAGTACAAAGCGTTCTGTACACGTAGCCATCTAATTCCTTTACAATGTCTAGCAGATTTGCAGCGCCGTAATAGGCAATCTACGCAAAAAACGTAAACGCTCCTGCGGTCCAACCACGTTGTGCAGCGGACACCGCTGGCGCGGTTGGTAGGCTGGGCGCGATTCACCCGGCAAAACGCTTCAGCCTGCTGGCAACCACACAACCCGCAACCTTGAGTCCGTCGTGCCCACCCAGCGCTCTCGGCGCCCCAGGGGTCGGCTGCACGCGCATTGCCTGGCATTGCCTCTCTCCCACGTCCTCCACGCTTCACACGCCCGCCAGCGGCGCAGCTGACAGCTGTCCGTTAGCGCTATGCTGCGCCCCTGTCGCCTGTCCCCTGTTCCCTGTCTCCTCCCTCATCCTACTCGCAGCGCGCCGCCTCCTCCGTAAGCAGCGCCGCCACCGGGAAGTCCGGCACGGCGCGCGCATCGAAGGCGGCGGCTAGCTCCTCCAGGCTGTAGCTGGGCGCTCCGCCCTCCGGCTCCGCAGCGCCGTAGATCGCCATAGCGCGGACGGTATCGGCCAGCACCACAGCCTCCAGGCTACGCTCTGGCGGATAGTAGACGCTGGCCTCGGCCTCGGCGATCAGGTAGAGCGCAGGCTGGCCCTTGCACTGCGTGGCAAGCCCCTGAAGATACCAGCCAGCGAGCCAGCGGTTCTGGTTGGTGTCGTAGCTGCCCTGAAGCGCCCCTGCGCGGAAGAGCTCAGATGCCACCTTCCAGCCGTCGCGATGCGGGAAGCCGAAGTAGCCAGCCTCGGGCAGCGTGTCGCCATAGCGCGCCCGCAACAGCTCGGGCCGGGCGGCGGGAAAGACGCGCTGGTACTCGGGGAACTGGCGCAGGAAGACGAGCTGCCCGTAGAGCCCGCCGCCAACGAGCAGCGCCGTCGCTGCGAGACGACCGACGACCGACGACCGACGACCGACGGGCAGGTGTGCGATGGCAAGCCCCACGAGCAGGGCGGCGGGAACGTGGGCGGTGTAGAAGTGGGTGCGCGGCTCGGCGATCAGGAAGGCCTCGGCACAGAGCGCCGCGGCGAACCAGAGGGCCACGCCGCGCACGTGGGCGGGCACGGCGGGTGCTAGGCAGAGGCCGAGCAGCGGCACGCCAAACGCCAGCCCGGCCCAGCTTGCGCCCCCCGGCAGCCCGTACAGCTGCGGCGCCAGCCACTGCGCCAGGGCGGCCAGGCCAAGCGCTACGGCCAGGCCGATGCCGAGCGGGCGCGGGCGAACTTGGCGCACGAGCAGCGCGGCGACGGCGCCCAGCACACAGAGCACGAGCAGCGGCACGAGGGAGGGCGCGTTGTAAAAGGCCAGGATGTCGAGGTAGAGCGGCAGGTTGTTGAAGGGCGGCCCGCCCGCGTCGCCCTCGCCAGCCCGGCCCGCCAGATACGCCGCCGTGCTCGCAAAGCTGGGTCCGAGCAGGTAGGGCACAAAGAAGCTCGCAAGGAGCACTCCGCCCACCGCCACGGGCGCGGCCAGCCCCCTCAGCCACTGGCCCGCGCGCCAGCCCCGGCGCAGCCCGCCAGCCACCACCAGCCACGCCAGCGCTGGCACCACCATCACCGCATCGTAGTGCGCCAGGAGCCCCACCGCCAGCAGCGCCGCCGCCGCCACAAGCTGCCGCCCGGCCTGCGGCGCCCCCGCGTAGAAGCGCCAGCAGCACCAGAAGGCCCCCGTCATCATCAGCATCACGATGCTCTGGTACTGCACGATGCGCCCAAAGCCCACCGCGAAGCCGTCCACCGCGAGCAGGCTTATGGCGGTAATAGCCGATAGCCGATAGCCGATAGCCGATAGCCGAATGGGGGGCGGTCGTCCGTCGTCCGTCGTCCGTCGTCCGTCGTCCGTCGTCAGGGCGCGCAGCAGCGCCAGTGCGCCGAGCAGCAAGCCGATGCTTGCGAGGGCGAAGGGCAGGCGGGCCACCCACTCGGCGCCAGTGCCGACAAGGGCAAGCGGGCCGGCGGGCAGCAGCACCTCGACGGGGCCCTTGGTGTGGGTGAGCAGCAGCGCGTCGTCGCCATGGGCCACGGCCGCCGCAAGCAGCATGGCCCGCGCCTCGTCGCCCTGAAACTCAGCGCCGCCCAGGTGCCAGAGCCGCAGCCCCAGCGCCACAAGCAAGGCCACCCTAAGCAGCCCAACGCCGGTTCGCACCGCGCCCTTCGCGTTCGCGCCCTTCGCATCATTCGTGTCGTTCGTGGTCCAAACGCCATTCGCGTCGTTCGTGGTCCAAACGCCTACCGTCTCCCTGCCCACCGTCCATCCCATCGCCACGCTCAGCCCATCGGCGGCGACAAGCAGCAGCCACGCGGGCAGCGGCCCCGGCAGCGCGTGGAGCGCCAGCAGCAGCAGCGGGGCCACGCTCAGTGCGCCGCAGAGGCCAACGAAAGCCAGTGTGACAGGCGAGCGCTGCTCGGGGAAGAGCGCCCACGCCGCCAGAGCACCCGGCAGCAGCAGCACGATCAGCGCGCCCAGGCCGGCCCACGGCAGCGGCGCCAGCAGCAGCAGGTGGCCGCCGCCGATCACAAGCAGCAGCCAGATGCGGGGCGCAATGGCGATGCGCCGCCCGGCCGCTCTGCCCCACCACCACAGTGCAACCCCAGCCGTAACAGTGATCAGCAGCCACCAATGCGGCGTCGGCACGGCCCAGGCAAACCCCAGCGGGTCGCGCCAAGCCCAGAGCGGAACGAGCAGAGCGAGCAGAGCGTAGAGTGTGGAGCCGACGCGCCTAGTCTGCCCTTGGGGCCAAACATGGGCCGGAAATCTGCGCAATCTGCGTAATCTGCGGATAACCTGCCCGGCGAGCACTAGCAGCCCCAGACCCCAGGCGACCGACAGGGCCCGCGCGAGGATCGGCGCGAGCGGGACGCTGCCTGGCGCGGGCGCCACCGCGAACGCGGCGAGGGCCACGCCGAGCGGGCGCGCGTCGCCAGGGGCGTAGACCGGCGGGGCAGCCAGATCCAGCGGCTCCATGCGCAGGGGCGGCGGCTCTGGCACGGCGTCGGGTGGCAGCAGCAGGCGGTAGACGCGGTAGGTTGGGGCTGTGTCCAGCTCGGCCACGGTGGCGCCATCGCGCACAATCCGCAGGCGCATAGCCTCGGCAGAAGCGAAGGGCGTAGCGTGCAGGCGCAGCTCCAGTGCGAGCGGGCCGTCGTAGGCGGCGGGGACGAGCAAGCGCGAGCCTGGCCCTGTCCAGCGGAAGCTCGCCTCAGCCGCGCCCTCGGGGCGGTACATGCTCGCCAGAAAGAACGCGTCGCCGGGCGCGCCCACATCCACAGCGCGGGCGGCGGGGTAGCGCAGGGCCAGGGCGAGCAGCGCGGCGGCGAGCAGCAGCGCAGCGAGCGGCGCGAGACGGCGGGCAGTCAGCATGGTCGTCTCGGTAGTGGCCCTGCTAGTACTTCGTCCGAGCACAGATGCTGGGTCAAGCTCCGCAGGGGCGCGCTACAGCGCGCCCGTACAAGGGCATTAAAAATGCTTCGTGGTTCAAATCACGCAGATTTCTGCTGCAACGTACGAAGGACTTGCCTGGCCCACGCCTATCAGTCGATCACAAAGACTGGCACGGTGGAGCCGCCGCCGGCGGTGACGTTTAGCAGCGTGACGGTGGAGAGGCGGCAGAGGCTGCCCTGCACCTCGGTGCCAAACAGGAAGGGGTCGCTATCCACCAGGCGCTCGCCGATCACCAGCTTGCCATCCACAAGCGCGGGGTACGGCTCGTAGGCGATCGTCACCTTCTCCTGGAGCACAAAGGGCGTGTTGAGGGCGGCCTTGAGCGCGGCGTCCCAGCTATCGGCGTCGCTCTCCCAGCCGATAATAATGCCCCTGCCGCCGTAGTCGTCGTTGGGCTTGAGCAGCAGGCGGTCGCGGTGCTTGCGCCCGAACTCCAGCAGATCCACCCGCTCACCCTGGTAGCTCGTCTCGCCCCGGCGCACCACCCGCGTCCAGGGGATATGAGCGGCGACAGCGGCGCGCTCCTCGGGCGAGAGCACGCCCTGGAACTGCTCGTCGGAGAGCAGCGCAAAGAGCGACTTCTTGTGCAGCAGCTTGGCGCGGAACGAGTTCACCGCCACGCAGGCGCCGGCGGCGTAGGCCTGCATCAGCGGGTGCTCCAGCGCCTGCTCGCCGTAGTGCGTGAGCAGCTCGCTGGTAAGCACGCGCTTGAAAACGATCGTCACCGGGGTGGTGACACCGTCAAGGTCGGCGCTGAGGCGCCCCTCTGTGAAGCGCAGATCGTCGGGGGTGCAGATCACAGCGCGCAGGCCCTGCTCGGCGAAATAGTCCACAAACATCTCGAACTCGGTAGCCGTTGGGAGGCCGCGCCAGTCCACAATCGCCACGGAAGGCTCGCCGCCGGGGAAGCCGGCCTCGCGCCAGGCCGCGAGCAGCGTGTCGAGCAGCCGATGGCGGGCGGGGAGCGGGCGCAGCGGGTAGCGTTTTGCGAACTCGTCCATCACCGGCATGGCCAGGAAGGCCTCGGAGAGCAGATCCTCGTAGGCGATGGCGGCCGGGCTCTCGGCGTTATACTCCACAAACTGGAGCGAGGCGCCGTCCACGGTCAGGAACGTATCCATGCGCGAGTGGGCGCTAGGCTCCATGTAGCCAGGGTGCATCGCGATCAGAGCGCGCTCGTGAGCGGTGAGCATCAGCACATCGCGCACAGCGTCGCCCTCGGGACCTGCGGCGAGGGCGGGGGCGGTGACGGTGCGGGCGGCCTGGGCGACGATGCCAACAGCGCGCTGGAGCTGGGCGTACTGGGCCGCCGTGATCAGGCGGGGGCGCAGCACGTTGGACAAGGGCCGCTCGCCGAAGTAGAGCCGCCGGGCGTGCATCTCCTCGCTGAGCCGCCGCCACGAGGCGTTGGCGAGCTCGGGGGTGAGCAGCGCGTGGTAGTGATTGATGGCCTCAGAGAGCGTCATCGGCTACTCCGCTTTCTTCCTCGGGGCGCGCTTCGGCTTCGCCTCAGGCGGCGCGGGCGGCTCGGGCGGGGAGACAGCGCGCGTTTGGGCGGCGTCGGCCTCGGCGATCATGCGGCCCCAGGTGTAGTCGGTGGGCAGCTTGCGGCCGCTCTGGGCCAGCTCGATGCAGAAGTCGGCCATGGTCTTCACAACCCAGTCGAAGTAGTGGGGCGTAAGCGAGTTCACATCGAAGTCTGGGGCGGGGTTAGTGAAGTCGATGGCGTAGGGCACGCCATCCTTCAGCGCAAACTCCACCGTATTCATATCGTAGCCCAGGGCCTCGCAGATTTTGAATGCACCGTCTACCACGCGCTGGCCTTCGTCATCGGTGAGGTAGCTATCCTCGCGGAAGTAGCGATGCGGCCAGGGGGCGTTGGCGTCGAACTTGATCACCATAATCTGCTTGCGGCCGATCACCACGCAGCGCACATACTTCTCCCAGGCGATATACTCCTGGAGCATCATGCACTCGATGCCGGTCTCGTTGTAGGCGCGCCACAGCTCCTCGAAGCTGTTCACCTTAAAAACCTTCTTGAAGCCGCCGCCCCAGGCGGGCTTGAGGATGGCCGGGAAGCCGCCCACGTAATCCATGTGCTCTTTCCAGGGGATGGGGTAGCGCAGGTTGCGCAGCGACTCCTCGACCACGCCCTCGACGTAGGAGTGCGAGGGGAGGGCGATCGTCTTCGGGTGGGGGATGCCAAGCCTGGCGCACATCGCGGCGCCGAAGAACTTGTCGTCGGCGCTCCACCAGAAGGGGTTATTCACCACGTGGGCGCCCGAGAGCGCGGCATTCTTGAGGTAGGTGCGGTAGTAGGGGATCTCGTGGCTGATGCGGTCGATGATCACATCGTACTCGGAGGGCTCGGCCATACGCGTGCCGCCAAGCTTCACGAACTCGGCGGTGACGCCCGCGCCACGCCGGTTGACCTCCTCGATAAAGGCTGGCGGCCACGACCACTCGCGCCCGACAATGACGCCGATCTTCTTGGTGCTCACAGTCGCTCCTAAAACAAGCGTGGCCAGGAACTCGCCACTATTAAAATAGCGCTACGCTGCTGAGTAGCGCCGATTGTACCACACTGGCGTTGGGGCGCTGCGCGCGGCTTTTTTCACCAGGGCGAATGCAGCGTCCCGCGCCAACGCCCGTTGGAGCCAACGCCCGTTGGAGCCAACAATGGGCCAGACATCTGTGGCATCTGTGGACAAAACGTCCGGTTCATCGTTGCATCCGCCCTGCTCGTTGTTGCTTGTCACGACATAGATGTGACGCTGCATGCTATAATTGCGCAAAAGTGCAAAGGAAAAACGCCATGGCGACGCTCAGAGCGCTGGCGGCGCCGCTACGGGGGGCGCAGCGCTGGCTTGCACGACACCCGCAGCTACAGCGCTGGTTAGGCGTGCTGCGGCTTGGGCTATTCCAGTTTGGCATGGGTGTGGCACTGGCGCCAATCACCGGCACGCTTAACCGCGTGCTGATCAGCGAGCTCGGCATCCCCGCCGTCGCCGTCGGCCTGCTGCTCGCCCTGCACTACTTTGTCTCGCCCGCTCGCGCCGTGATCGGCTTCCGCTCGGATGTGGGCCGCGCCGCCGGCAAGTGGCGCACCCCTTACCTTGTGCTCGGCGCGATGCTCACCTACGGCGGCCTCTCCACAGCGCCGTTCACGCTCATCCTGCTCAGCGGCGACGGCTCGCTCAGCTTCATTGTCGCGATGGTCTTCTCTAGCCTGATCTTTCTGGCCTACGGCATCGGCGTGAACATCGTCGAGACGATCTACCTCGCGATGGTCAGCGACATCACCCCGGCGCATCAGCGCGGGCAGGTGCTTGGCGTGCTCTGGATCATGCTCGTGCTCGGCACGATCCTGAGCTCCCTGGTGATGGGCCAGCTGCTGGTGGAGTACACCCCCGTCCGCCTGATCCAGGTGATGCAGGGCTCGGCGGTGATCTTCATCGTGCTGACGTTTGTGGCCATGTACAATCAGGAGCGCCTGAAACCGAATGGCGAGCTAGTGGATGTGCCCGAGCCGATCCGGGTGCGCGAGACGCTGGGCCAGCAGGTGCGGCTACTGTGGGCGCAGGCGCCGCTGCGCAATCTCTTCATCGTGCTGTTTGTCGCAACGCTTGGCTTCGCCACCCACGATGTGCTGCTAGAGCCTTACGGCGCCCAGGTGCTCGGCATGAGCGTGACGCAGACCACGCAGCTCACGGCGCTCTGGGGCGTGGGCATGCTCGTCGGCATCTCGCTGGCGGCGGTGCTGCTCTGGCGCGGGCGCTCGCCGGTGCTGCTCATCAGCGCGGGCTGCCTGCTCGGCATGGCCGGCTTCCTCACGGTGATGCTCTCCAGCAACGCCGCCCTCGCAAGCAGCTTCCGCGTGGGCGTGGCCCTGATCGGCGCCGGCCGTGGCGCCTTCATCGTGGGCGCCCTGGCGGTGGTGATGGGCCTGGTAGATAAGAACCACGCCGGGCTGTTCATCGGGCTCTGGGGCATCACCCAGGCGCTCGCCCAGGGCTTCGGCACGATCGGCGGCGGCCTCGGGCGCGATCTGGCGCAGCACGCCACGGGCGATGTGGCCTTCGGCTACGCGGCGGTGTACGGCGGCTCGCTCGTGCTGCTCGCCGTCGCCACGCTGCTGCTGCTGGCGCTGCGCCTTGGGCGCCAGCTGCGCACCGTGCGCTCGCCCTGGGCCAGCCTGGAGCAGGTGAACGCGGATCAGATTATTTTCTAAATGCTCTGCCGCTATTCGCCGCAGCAGGGAGAGGGCGGCTCAAACGGCGCGCCGCTCTCCACCACATCGCGGGCGCGCACCCAGCCCAGATCCCAGTCGCCGCCGTGGGTAAAGACGAGCAGCCAGCCCTCGCGCTCGGCCATCGGCACCAAGGCCTGGTTGGGCATGAGCATGCGCTGGATGGGGCTCTGGGCGTCGGGCCGGTCGAGCAGCGGCCGCTCGGCGCCAGCAGTGCGCAGCATGGCTCTGCCCATGGGCGCGCGCAGAACTGTGTCGGCGGGATGGTTCGCGCGCAGGTAGGCCAGTACCCCCTCGGCGATGCCGCGCCCGATCTGGTCGGGCCGGTCAAAGAGCAGCTTGCGGTCGGCCGGGTGCGTCATAAAGCCGCACTCGACGATCACGGCGGGCGTGGTGGGCGCCACGCTGTGCCAGTAGCGGTAAGATGCGAAAGCGTAGTAGGCCCGCATATCGTATGAGGCGCCTTGCGCATCATCAGGCAGCCCAGTGATGGCCGGGTAGCTCGCGCCCACAGCTGCGGCCAGCGCCTCTGACGCGGCCGAGGCTCGGAAGGGGGTCGCCACCTTCCAGCCGCGCCGCGTGGCCGCCTGCTCGCCGGTCACACCGTCGACGTGAATAGAGACGAAGGCGTCGGCGCTGTAGCCAGCCGGCACCGTGGCGGGCAGCAGCTCCACCACGACTCCGGCCGCCTCCAGCACGGCCTTGGCCTGCTCGGCGATCAGCATGTTCAGCTCCCACTCGTCGTAGCCGCCGTAGTAGGCGCCGGAGAACTTGCGCAGCCGTCGCTGCTCCTCGGGGTGATCCTCGATTTTCCAGTGGCCAACCTGGAGGCCCACCCGTGGCGGGGCCGTCGGGTCCGGGGTGAGCGTGGGCGGCGCGGGGGTCGCGCTTGGGGCTGCGGTGGGCGTGGGCGGCGCGGGCGTTGTGCTTGGCGCCAGCGTGGGTGTAGGCAGCACGGGGGTTGCGCTCGCCACACGCGCCACGCTCGCCGCAGCTGGGGGGCCTGCGCACGCGGCCAGCAGCGCAACAGACAGCAGCAGCACGGCGAGGGAACGTAGCTTTCCCCCCAGCGCGCTGCTCGGACTCGACCGGTAGGGCATCGGACGCGCTCCTCAGGCAGGCCAGGCAGGGAAGCCGATTATACCCGACCTTCTTCGCCCTGCTTGTAACGCTGTCGCCCCGCAGGCGGTGCGCTACCCGTTCGACCTGCCCAGGGTGGAGAGGAACTCAAGGTTCGACTTCGACTTCGCCATGCGCGCCAGCATCAGCTCGGTGCCGTCGTTGTCGCCGACCATGCTGACCATGCGGCGCAGCGCGTAGGTCTGGCGCAGCGTCGTGGCGTCGAGCAGCAGCTCCTCGCGGCGGGTAGAGGAGCGCTGGATGTCGAGGGCAGGAAAGATGCGCTTCTCGGCCAGCTTACGGTCGAGGTTGAGCTCCATGTTGCCGGTGCCCTTAAACTCCTCGAAGATCACATCGTCCATCTTGCTGCCGGTATCGACCAGGCAGGTGGCGATGATCGTGAGCGAGCCGCCCTCCTCGATCGCGCGGGCCGAGCCGAAGAAGCGCTTGGGCGGGTAGAGCGCGGCCGGGTCCATGCCGCCGGAGAGCGTGCGGCCGCTGGAGGGCATAGCGATATTGTAGGCGCGCGCCAGACGTGTGATCGAGTCCATCAGGACCACAATATGCCGCCCGTGCTCCACCTGGCGGCGGGCGCGCTCAAGCGTCAGCTCGGCCACCTTGATGTGGTCCTCGACGGGCTCGTCGAAGGTGGCGGCGATCACCTCGCCGTTCACCGAGCGACGCATGTCCGTCACCTCCTCGGGGCGCTCGCCCACCAGCAGCACAATCAGCTGGACTTCGGGGTTGTTGCTGGTGATGCCGTTGGCGATCGCTTTGAGCAGCATGGTCTTGCCGGCCTTGGGCGGAGCCACGATCAGGCCGCGCTGCCCGCGACCCACCGGGGCGATCATATCGACCAGGCGGGTCGCGAGAATGTTGGGCTCGGTGGCAAGCATCATCTGCTCGTAGGGATGCACCGGCGTGAGGCGCTCGAAGATCGGGCGCTTCTGGGCCTCATCGCTGGGCATGTCGTTCACCTGCTCCACCCAGAGCAGCGACGGGTAGCGCTCGCCCTCGCGCGGGGGGCGCACGCGGCCCGCGATCATGTCGCCGGTGCGCAGCCCAAAGCGGCGGATCTGCGACTGAGCGACATACACATCCTCGGGGCCAGGCAGCAGGCGCGGCCCGCGCAGGAACCCAAAGCCCTCGGGGCCAATCTCAAGCACACCGCTGCCCACAGCGGTGGCGACATTGTCTGGTGTCTGGGTGCTATCCAGGCTCAATGTGGGGATAGGCACAGCACCATTGGAGGGCGTGGCGCCGTCCACCGCGATGCCCTTCTTCGATAGACGTGGCATAAGAACTCATACTCCTTGTTGTAGGGGTTGGGGGTTGGGTGAAGGGTTATACGCTGCTCGCACTGGATCTGATAACCAGCGAGCAACATACGTGCCACAGTGGCACGACCGACGTGAGACGGCAGCGCCGCCGTCTCACGTCGAAGAGGGCAATAGTGGAGGGCCGGGGGAAGCGTGTGCGCAGGGCAAAGCGACGTCAGGCGACGGCGGGCTCGGTGCTGTCGGGCAGAAGCTCGTTGTCGTCGTCGTCGGCCTCAGCGGCCTCCGCGTCGGGGTTGGCCTCAGCAGCCTCTGCGTCGGGGTCGGCCTCAACGGCCTCAGCGGCCTCAGCGGCCTCAGCGGCCTCATCCAGAGCAGGCTGCTCGCCGCCCTCCAGGTAGCCGAGGGCCAGCAGGCGGACGCGGATCTCGTCCACGCCCTTCGGTCCCAGGTTGCGGATACCCTGGAGCGCACGGTCGTCTAGCTCCAGAAGCCGCCCAATGGTGGTGATGTCGGCGCGGCGCAGGCTGTTGTAGGTGCGCGTGCTCAGGCCCAGCTCGTCGATGGTGCGGTTGAAGACATCGGCCGGGATAGTGCGCCCTGTGGGCGCGGGCACCTCAGCCACAGGCTCGGGCTGGTCGAAGATCGCGATCCGCCCGAAGTGCTGGGCAAGCACCTGCGCGGCGTGGCCAAGGGCGTCGCCGGGCTTGATCGTGCCGTCTGTCCAGATCTCGAGGATTAGCCGGTCCAGAGGGTCGGCGCCATTGTCGGGCACCTGCTCTACCAGGAAGTTCACCTGGGGCACCGGGTTGAACAAGGCGTCGATTGCGATCTCGCCGATGTTCAGACCGCTGTTGTTATCTGCCAGGCTCGTGCCGCGCCCGCGCTCGGCGGTGAGCTGTAGCTCCACCACAGAGTCGTCGTCCAGCGTGCAGATGTAGTGCTCCGGGTTCACGATCTCCACCGTGCTGGGGGCGTCGATGTCGCTGGCGAACACGGGGCCGGGGCCGCGCTTCACGAGCTGCATCGTCACGGCGCGCTCGGAGTAGGAGCGCAGGCGGATGCCCTTCACGTTCAGCACCAGCTGGGTGCCATCCTCGATCACGCCGGGGATGGTGGAGAACTCGTGGATCACGCCGCCCATCTTCATGCGGGTGACGGCGGCGCCCGGGATCGACGAGAAGAGCACGCGCCGCAAGGCGTTGCCGAGCGGGCCGCCGTGGCCCGGCTGAAGCGGCTCGATGGCGAACCGGCCGTAGTTGATGCCTGCCGCTACAAGTTGTACCCGCGGTTGGGCGTTTACCGAATCAATTTTTTGCATGGCGCTCGTCTGTTACTCCCCTCGCTCAAGGTTCCGCTCATGAAATACCAACGTGGGCGCCCGCTGCTGCGTCGCCCATTGGATCAAACTGTTTTAATTGCATCCAGCACCACCGCATATTCTAGCACAGATCGCTACATTGGCGCAAACTGCGATCACAGCATTCTCAGCTAGAGAACGACGCTATCGCCGAACTCTGGCAGCTCGCAGCGGATGCCGTAGCGCGCCTCGATCTGGCGGGCCAGGGGCGCACGGCTACGCTCCTCGCCGTGGGTGAGCACCACTCTCGGCCCCGTGGCGGCCATCGGCTCCAGCCATGCCAGCAGCTCCGACTGGCCGGCGTGGGCGCTCAGCCCGTTGATGGTATGCACCGAGGCGCGCACGGCGATCGGCTCGCCGAAGATCGGCACGGTCTGATCGCCCTCCACCAGCGCCCGGCCCAGGGTGCCCGCCGCCTGGTAGCCCACGATCAGCACCGCCGTCTCGGGCCGCCACAGATTGTGCCGCAGATGGTGCAGAATGCGCCCGCCGGTACACATCCCCGACCCCGCGATGATCGCGCAGGGGCCATGTACCTCGTTCAGCGCCCGCGACTCGTCGCTTGTCTCGCAGGCCACCAGGGTGGCAAGGTTGCGGCGCAGCTGCTGCCGCTCCTGCTCCTCGTCCAGCTCTGCGTCGGCCAGCTCCGGGTGCTTGAGGTAGATCGCACTGGCCTTGATCGCCAGCGGGCTGTCGAGGTAGATCGGGAAGGGCGCCACCACGCCCTGGTGGAACAGCTCGGCCAGGTAGTAGATGATCGTCTGGGACCGCCCCACGGCGAACGCGGGGATAAGAATTTTGCCGCCACGTTTGGCCGCCGCGCGCACCACTTCGGCGAACTCGGCCTCCGTCTCAGCGATCGGACGGTGATCGCGATCACCGTAGGTCGACTCAAGAAAGACGAGATCTGCCCCGGCGATGCGGCCGGGGTCACGCAGGAGCGCCGCGCCCTGGGGGCCAAGATCGCCGGAGAAGACCACGGTTTTGGTGCGCCCCTCGTCCTCAATGGTCAGCTTGATGCTGGCGGAGCCGAGCACGTGGCCGGCCTCCACCAGCTCCGCGCTGATGCCGGGAGCGACCCGCACGGGCTGGTCGTAGGGCAGGGGTTTGAAGCGCGGGAGCAGCTCGCGCAGATCACGCTCGCTATAAGGCGGCTCCAGCGGGTCGAGGCCAGCGCGCTCGCGGCGGCGGTTGGCGCGGCGCGTATCGTCGGCCTGGAGCCCGGCGCTGTCGTGTAGGAGGATCTCGGCTGTCTCTACGGTGGCGGTGGTGCCGTAGACCGGGCCCTGGAAGCCCGCGGCGGGGAGCAGCGGCAGGCGCCCAATATGATCGATGTGGGCGTGGGTGAGCAGCACGGCGTCCAGCGTCTGCACGTCGAGGCCTTGCGGCACCACATTGCGCTCGTCGTCGTTGCGGGCGCCCTGGAACATGCCGAAGTCCACGAGCACGCGCGCCTGAGAAGTGCTCACAAGATAGGCCGAGCCTGTAACCTCGCCGGCCGCGCCGAACAGCGTGACACGCATACGGGCCTCCTAGGGGTAAGTGTCAGGACATTGTACGACAGTTTGCTGGCAGACTGGGAGCTGGAAGCGGCCGCCTTGACAGGCCCATTGATCGCACAGCATGATAGTTGTACGCAGATCTGCGAAGCGAGGAGGAGCGCATGGGCGAGAGCGGGCAGCAGCACGCCGTGTTCGGCGATAATACCTTTGACGGTTACGGGCAGCTTATGGAGGCGGCCGGGCGGCGCGAGCCGATCACGGTGGCGGTAGCCCACCCCTGCGACGCCGCCGCCCTTACCAGCGCGGTAGACGCGGCAAAGGCGGGTCTGATCACGCCGATTTTGGTTGGCCCACAGGCCAAGATCCGCGCGGGGGCCGAGGCGGCCGGGCTTGATCTTGCAGGCTACCGGATTGTGGATGCGGAGCACAGCAACGACGCGGCGGCCAAGGCCGTGGCCCTAGTGCGCGCCGGCGAGGCCGAGGCCCTGATGAAGGGCAGCCTGCACTCCGACGAGTTGCTGGGCGAGGTGGTTCACGCCACCACTGGGCTGCGCACAGGCCGGCGGATCACGCACTGCTTCATTATGGATGTGCCGACCTACCCGAAGCCCCTGATCATCACCGACGGCGCCGTGAACGTGGCCCCGGATCTGAAGACCAAGCGTGACATCGTGCAGAACGCGATCGACCTGGCCCACGTGCTGCGCATCGAGCTGCCCCTGGTGGCCATCCTCGCCGCCGTGGAGACGGTGAACCCCGATATGCAGGCCACGCTCGACGCGGCGGCGCTCTGCAAGATGGCCGACCGGGGCCAGATCACGGGCGGCATCCTGGATGGGCCGCTGGCCTTCGACAACGCGATCAGCATGGAGGCCGCGCGCACCAAGGGCATCCGCTCGCCCGTGGCGGGCCAGGCCGACATTCTGGTGGTGCCCGACCTGGAGGCTGGCAACATCCTCGCCAAGCAGCTCACGTTTCTCACCAGGGCCGACGCGGCGGGCATCGTGCTTGGTGCCCGCGTACCGATTATCCTTACCAGCCGCGCCGACAGCGTGCGCTCGCGCATGGCCTCCTGCGCCGTCGCGGTGCTGCTAGCCTACGCTCGGCGCGAGGCGCAGGCCACGTAGCTTTGTCTAGCTTCCGGGAAGGTGATTCGCAAGGATCGTCAAGTTCCCAGGGCACCTTCCCGGAAGCTGAGTAAGGAGCCATGATGACAAAAGCGATCCTGGTGCTCAACGCCGGCTCGTCGAGCGTGAAGTGTACCGTATTCGACCACACGGCGGGCCACGAGCTCGCCGTGCGCTACAGCGGGCTGATCGAGGGCATCGGCACGAGTCCGCGCTTCCGCGTGAAGGACCGCGAGGGCGCCCTGATCTACGAGGCGAGCTGGGAGAATCCGCCGCCTGGCCAGGGTCACGCCTTTGCCCTGGGGCAGCTTGCAGCGTTTCTCGACCCGCACCTGCTAGAAGCTGGCCTGATCGGTGTGGGCCACCGTGTGGTGCATGGCGGCCCCACCTTCAGCGCCCCCGTGCGGATCGACGCTGAGGTCCTACGCACGCTGGAGAGCTACATCCCGCTCGCGCCACTGCACCAGCCGGCCAACCTGGCGGGCATCGGCGCCGCGCTCGACTTTCTGCCAGGTGTGCCGAACGTGGCCTGCTTCGATACCGCGTTCCACCGCCAGCACCCGCCCGAGGCCGACCGCTACGCGCTGCCGGAGGAGCTGTACGCCGAGGGTGTGCGCCGCTACGGCTTCCACGGCCTCTCGTACGAGTATATCGCCAGGGCCATGGGCACGGTGGCGCCCGAGATCGCAGGGGGCAAGGTGGTGGTAGCCCATCTGGGCAACGGCGCCAGCATGTCGGCCCTCAGCGGCGGGCGCAGTGTGGAGAACAGCATGGGCTTCACGGCCCTGGACGGGCTGCCGATGGGCACGCGCTGCGGTCAGATCGACCCTGGCGTGCTGCTCTACCTGATGCAGGCGAAGGGCATGGACGCTAGGCAGATCGAGGATCTGCTCTACAAGCGCTCGGGCCTGCTTGGCATCTCTGGGGTGAGCAACGACATGCGCGACCTGGAGGCCAGCGCCGAGCCGCGTGCCGCTCTCGCGATCAGCTACTTCGCCTACCGGATTGTGCGCGAGACGGGCGCGATGGCTGCGGCCATGGGCGGGCTCGATGGGATCGTCTTCACGGCGGGGATCGGGGAGAACGCAGCAGGCCTGCGCGAGCGGGTCTGCCACAGCCTGGCCTGGCTGGGCCTGGAGCTGGATACCGAGGCCAATGCGCGGCGGGGGCCGCGCATCAGCGCGCCGGGGAGCCGCGTGGCCGCCTATGTGATTCCCACCGACGAGGAGCGCATGATCGCGCAGCACACGCTGGCCACGCTAAGCGGAGAGCGTAGAGTGTAGAACGGCGGAAAGCGCGTTCCGGGGCTAGATGGCAGCGCGGGTGGTGGTTAGCTGGCGATGCGGGCGAGCCATGCGCCGAGCAGCACGCAGAGCAGGCCGCCGAGCACAGAGGTGGCGACGTAAAGTATGGCGGCAGGCCACTGGCCGCGCAGGGCGAGGCTGTAGGTCTCGTAGCCAAAGGCCGAGAAGGTGGTGAAGCCGCCGAGTAGGCCAGTGACGAGTAGCAGGCGCAGGGGTTCGCTGAGCGCGAGCCGTTCGGCGGCAAGCGTAAGAATCAGGCCGATTAGCAGGCAGCCGAGCAGGTTGATCAGTAGCGTGCCATAGGGAAAGCCGGTGCCGAGCCGCGCCGCGAGCCAGGCGCCAAGCAGGTAGCGGCAGACCGCGCCAGTCGCGGCGCCTCCGGCCACGGCTAGCAGGTTGATGCTCACAGTGTGTAGTTTCTTGCTTGTTGCAGGGGCCTTTTTGCGGGTGCTGCCGCTCTGGCCGAGCACAGCGATGGCAAAGTATAGCGTAGCCTGCGCTGCGCCTGTGGCGCCCTGAGCGGAATACGTGTCTGTCGTTCGCTCTGGTAATCCCCAGGCTCTATAATCTATGGTGGAGTAGCCTACACAGAAGGAGGTTAACGACTAGCTACCAGGCGCCTCGCCCATTTCAGGCCGATCTCATCGGTTCATCGCACTCATTCAGACTATCTGTAACCAGCCGAGATCCCTACCATCCCTAGAGGCACCATGGACCCTCTCCCCGGCGCTGATATTCCGCCGTCTATCCCTCGGCGCGCGCGCCGCCGCGCTGTGGCGGGGCAGTCGCTTCCCGAGTATGTCCTTACCCTGTTTCTTGTGGCCCTGCTTACCCACGGTATCGCCGGGTCGGTTGGCAGTGGTGTGGGCGAGGCCTTCAATACGCTCGACCAGGCTCTGGCCGGCAGCCCCGTCGCACAGCCGCCGCCTGGCAACCCGCCTGGCAACCCGCCTGGCAACCCGCCGACGGCGACACGGGTGCCGACCAGCCCTCCGCCTCCTAACACCCCCGTCCCAACGGCAACCTCGGCAGGCGGCGGCGGGAATCCTCCTACATCCACAGCTGCGCTGCCCACGGCAACGATGACAACTGTGCCGACGGCGAGCCGCACAGCGACGGTGACAAGCACGCCCACGCGCACTGACACCCCGACGACAACCAGCACGCCAATGGTGACGTGTACGGTTCCCGACCTTGGTGGCTGGCGCTATAACACTGCGCAGGGTATGTGGAGCGGTGCGGGCTTTACCGGATCGATCTCGGCATCGAACGGCACCGGCAACTTCCTGATTGGCTCACAGTCGCTGCCCGCAGATAGTAGCGTACCCTGCGCCTCAGCGATCACAGTAAGT
>JAYUYB010000600.1:0-3319 GCA_043752655.1 Chloroflexota bacterium | reverse complement strand
TCGCTCACGCCGCAGCACTCCTGCCGAGCGGCCTCGCCGAGGGGTGCGTCCTGCGACACGCTGTGCCCAAGGACGCCGTGCTGACCTACGCCGATGTGGATCTCCCCCCCGGTCGCCTGTGTGATCGGCTGCGCGCCGAGCAGAACGCCACCTTTCTATCCGCCTGATCTTCCAGTATCTACGCCTACGAGGTTACAATCATGAAAGCTCTAGTGCTGAGCGGCGGCAAGGGCACGCGCCTGCGGCCGATCACCTATACAAGTGCGAAGCAGCTGGTGCCTGTGGCCAACAAGCCGGTGCTCTTCCGCGTGATCGAGTCGATCCGCGACGCCGGTATCACCGAGATCGGGATTGTGATCGGCGACACCGGCGACGAGATCCGCGCCGCTGTTGGCGATGGCACGCGCTTTGGCGTTCACGTCACCTATATCCCCCAGGATCAGCCGCTCGGCCTGGCCCACGCCGTGAAGATCAGCCAGGGTTTCCTCGGCGACGACCGCTTCGTGATGTTTCTCGGCGATAACTGTATTCAGGGCGGGATCTCGCCTCTGGTCGAGCAGTTCGCCAACAGTGATTACAACGCGCAGATTGTGCTGAAGCGCGTCGCCGACCCGCGCTCCTTCGGCGTGGCCGAACTCGACGCCCAGGGCCGCATTGTGCGCCTGGTCGAGAAGCCGCGCGACCCCCAGAGCGACCTGGCCCTGGTTGGGGTCTACATGTTCGACCGGCGCATCTTCGAGGCGGTCAACAGTATCGCGCCCTCCGCACGCGGCGAGCTGGAGATCACCGACGCGATCCAGTGGCTCGTCGGCCACAGCTTCCGCGTCTTCCCTTACATCCACGAGGGCTGGTGGATAGACACCGGTAAGAAGGACGATATGCTCGAGGCGAACCGGCTGGTGCTCGAAGAACTGCCCGGTCGCATTGACGGTTTTGTCGATGCCGAGAGCAGGCTGATCGGCAGGGTGATCATCGAGGCGGGCGCACAGGTGATCAACTCTACTATCCGTGGCCCCGCGATCATCGGCGAGTATACTCGCATCGTGAACGCCTACATTGGGCCGTTCACCTCGATCTTTCACCACTGCCTGGTTGAGGAGAGTGAGATCGAGCATAGCATTCTGCTGGAGCATAGCACCGTCAAAGGGCTGCCCCACCGCCTGGAAGAGAGCCTGATCGGGCGCAATGTGGAGATTATGCGCAGCCCCTTCCGGCCAAAGGCTTACCGCCTGATGCTGGGCGACAATAGCTCGGTGGGTGTACTCTAAGCAGAGGGAGCAAACAATGACCGCCCTGGTTGTCCCGTTTGGAGATCTGAAACGCCAGCACGAGTTGCTCCGCGCTGAGCTAGAGGCTGCCTTCGCCCGTGTGCTCAGCAGCGGCTGGTACATCTTGGGCCAGGAGGTCGCCGCCTTTGAATCCGCCTTCGCCGCCGCCTGCGGCGTCGCGCACTGTGTCGGCGTCTCCAGCGGCGCCGATGCGCTCTACCTGGCGCTCGCTGCCCACGACATCGGCCCCGGCGACGAGGTGATTACCGTCGCCAACGCCTGCATGTACGAGCTCTCTGCTATCCTCCAGACAGGCGCGCGCCCCGTGCTGGTCGACGTGCTGCCCGCAACTCAAAATATGAGCCCGTCCGCCTTCGAGGCCGCGATCACGCCGCGCACCAAGGCCGTGCTGCCAGTCCATCTGTTCGGGCGCCTCGCCGACATGCCCGCGATCTGCGCGATCGCCGCGCGCCATAGCCTCGCCGTCGTGGAGGACGCCGCCCAGTCCCACGGCAGCTTCGCCGCCGACGCAGAGGGGCGCCAACGCCTTGCCGGCCA
This sequence comes from Chloroflexota bacterium, assembly GCA_043752655.1. Classification (GTDB taxonomy): domain Bacteria; phylum Chloroflexota; class Chloroflexia; order Chloroflexales; family Chloroflexaceae; genus OHK40. The sequence goes on along the minus strand of JAYUYB010000600.1, from coordinate 1,493 downwards.
GTGGGGCAGCGTGGCGGCCTTTAGCTTCTACCCCTCCAAGAACCTCGGTGCCCTCGGCGATGCCGGCGCCCTTGTCACCGACGACCCCGCCCTGGCCGAGCGCCTGCGCCGCCTGCGCATGTATGGCTGGGCGAGCAAGTACAACACGGTCGATGCGGGCGGGCGCAACGCGCGCCTCGACGAGCTTCAGGCCGCGCTCCTCAGCGCCAAGCTGCCTTATCTGGAGGCGAGCAACCACGCCCGGCGCGAGCGCGCCGCCTGGTACGCCGATCTGCTGGCAGGCTTGCCCGTCGCCCTGCCGCCCGACGAGCCAGGCCACTGCTATCACCTGTATGTGCTCACGCTCGCAGACCGCGCCCGCCGCGACGGGCTGCGCGCCGCCCTCGCCGCCGCCGGGATCGGCTGCGATGTCCACTATCCTACCCCGGCCCACCTCCAGCCGGCCTTCGCCAACCTCGGCTACGGCCCAGGCGCTCTGCCCGTCACCGAAGATCTCGCTGGGCGCATCCTCTCGCTGCCAATCTTCCCCGAGCTTACACGCGGCGAGGTCGAGCTGGTGGCGGCCGCCGTGCGCCAGGGGCTGCGCCCATGAGCAACACGTACGCCGCCCACAGCGCCAGCTTCGCCGACGCGCGCGTGCTGATCACGGGCGGCCTCGGCTTCATCGGGGCCAACCTCGCCGCACGCCTGGTCGAGCTCGGCGCCACTGTCACCCTGGTGGACTCGCTGATCCCGGAGTATGGCGGCAACCTGCACAATGTCAGCGGCCTCGAAGCCAAGCTGACGATCAACATCGCCGACGTGCGCGACGAATACTCCATGAACCATCTGGTCCAGGGCCAGCACTATCTCTTCAACCTGGCCGGGCAGACCAGCCACATGGACTCGATGCGTAACCCCTACACCGACCTCGATATCAACTGTCGTGCCCAGCTTGCCATGCTGGAGGCGTGCCGCAAGCATAACCCCGCGATCAAGGTTGTCTACGCCAGCACGCGGCAGATCTACGGCAAGCCCGACTATCTGCCGGTCAACGAGCGCCACCCGTTGCACCCCGTGGATGTGAACGGGATCAACAAGATGGCCGGCGAGTGGTACCACATCCTCTACAATAATGTCTACGGCATTGGCGCCTGCGCGCTGCGCCTCACCAATACCTACGGCCCGCGCATGCGCGTGAAAGACGCCCGCCAAACCTTTCTCGGCATCTGGATCAAGCAGTTGCTCAGCGGCGAGACCATCCAGGTCTGGGGTGACGGCACGCAGATCCGCGACTTCACCTACGTAGACGACTGTGTGGAGGCGCTGCTGCTCGCCGCATCGGACCCCGGCGCCTACGGCCAGATCTTCAACCTAGGCAGCGACGAGACGATCAATCTCAAGGCTCTGGCCGCCCTGCTGATCGAGATTGGCGGCGGCGGAAAGTACGAGCTCATGCCGTACCCTGCGGATCGCAAGCCGATCGACATCGGCGATTACTACGGCGACTACCG
>JAYUYB010000599.1:0-8240 GCA_043752655.1 Chloroflexota bacterium | reverse complement strand
CGGCAGGCGGTAGCGAATCTCTAGGCTCTGGTCGTGATCCAGGGCAAGCTCGAAGCTGTAGCTCTGGCCGGAGCGGCTCTGCGGCGCGGGCGTGGCTGCCACGAGGTCGGCGCCAGGCGGGAGCAGGAGCTGGATGCTGGCGCGCTGGGCGAGGCCGGGCTGGCGCTGGAGCTGGAGCCGGTAGCGCAGCAGGCCGTCGTCTGCGACCACAACGGTTGACGGGAGATCGTAGCGGAAGGTGAGCGCCTGGCTGGCGTTGTGCGGCACGACGAGCAGGGCACCGAAGGCGTGAGTGTCGGCGGGGCCACGCTCGCTGTAGACGCGGCCGTTGTCGCCATCGCCGCCGAGCAGCCAGCTGTCGGGCACGCGCGGCACCTCGGTGTCGGACAGAGCGGCGCCGCCAGGCACAAGCGCGCGCAGATAGTTCCAGTAGCAGCCGGTGGTCATCGCGGCATAGCTGGTGGCCGGGGCAGCGAGCGGCGGGCAGCCGGGCGCGCCGGGGCTGCGGTTGGCGTGGATCACGGTGAGGGCGCCGCGTGGCGCGACGGGATCGCTCAGGTCGACAGCGTAGCGGATCTGCTGCACAATACTCGGGCCAACCTTGTTATAGCCGACGTTGGCGCTCACCACCATCAGGAAATCCTGTGGGCCAGGGCGGACGGCGCCGTCCCAGCCACGTGCGGCGAGCAGCGCGGCGGCGGGGTTAGCGGGAGGAAGAAAGAGCTGGGCGGCGCGCGTGTCGAGGGCACGCTCGGCGGCGCTGGCGAGGGCAAGGAGCTGGGGCGGGCCAGCCTGCGCGGCGCGAAGCAGCAGGCCGACGCCGAGGCGGCTCACGAAGCTTTTGCGGTCCTGAGGGCGGCCTTGGGCGCGGGCATCGTCGTAGGATGTGTGCAGGGCGTCTTCCAGATTGGCGGCGCTCACGGGTTGGCTGCTGCCCTCGATGCGTACCGGGCCGAGGGCGGCGAGGGCGAGCCGCACGGCCTCCGGCGTGAGGGCGAGCACGGCATCGGCGCCCTGGCCCTGGCCGAGGCGGTAGAGCTTAAGCATCTGGCGGGCGGAGGTGGGGAAATCGGGCGACCAGTTGGCATCGCGGAAAACCCAGAGCGCGGGGGCCATCGGCTGAAGCAGCATGTAGCGCCGCAGCGGCTCGGGCGCGAGGGGATAGGCTGCCAGCGGGCTGTCGAGCACAGCCGAGTCGCGCAGATCGAGGCCAACAACGGCGCCGCCGTCGAGGCGCAGCAGGCCAGCGGCGCTGATGAAGCCACCCGTGGGGCGCAGCTCGTCGGGGTTTTGGACAACGATCAGGTAGGTGCGGGGGCCGTCGGCGCCGAGCAGCGCGGGGGCGGCCAGCGCGAGGTCGAGGGCGGCGAGGGCGCGGGGCAGCAGCGCATCGACGCGGGCCAGGCGCGCGGTGAGCGCGGGGGCGAGGGCGGCGCGCGGGGCGAGGGCGAGCTCGGAGCTAGCGCGCTCAAGGCTGGCGCGGGCAGCGACAAACGTGGGCTGGGCAGCGGCGAGGCGTGCGGTGACGAGCGCCGGGGCAGCGGCGTCGGGCGGGAGCGGGGCGGTGAGCGCTGGGAGCGCGGCGCAGAGCGTATCGGCGGCAGCGCCAAGGCTCTCGGCGGCGGCGAGCAGCGGGCCGGCGGCGGCGAGCTCGGGGCCATAGCGCGGCAGCGGGGCAAGCCAGGGGCCAGCGGCGAGCAGCGGGCCGGCGGCGGCGCGCAGGGCTTGGGCCTCGGCGGTGGTGGTGGCGGCGTGAGCGCAGAGGGTAGGCAGGCTGGCGAGATCGGCGCTGCCGAAGCTGGCCTCCAGGCGGCTGATGGACGCCTCGAAAGACTGGGCCTGCCGAGTGAGCTGCCAGGCCCAAAGCGCAACACCAAGCAGCAGAACGAGCGCCGCCCCGGCCAGCAGGCCACGGGCGACGCGACGAGTGTGCGGCAGAGCTAGCATTCCCGAGAATGTAGCACAGCGGCGTCGGCTCTGTCAACGCTGCCTGTTATTCAAAGGAGCTGGTCCGATGCCAAAATTACGCGCCGGGCATGGTGTCCGCAGATTACGCAGATTGTCGGCCCATTTTTGGCCCCAAAGGAGCCGCTGAACATGAACCAAAAGCAGCCCCAGCCGCGCATCGGTGCGCCAGCCCTTGCCATGATCGCCGTTGTTTTGATCCTGCTCGCGCTGGCTGGCGGCTTGCCCGCCGCAACGCGCACCGCCCAGGCGCAGACGATCCCGACCACTACACCCGAGGCACCCGCTACACCCAAGGCAACTTCTGTGGGAGGTGGGACCGCTGTGGCAACTAGCACGCCCCTGGGGGGCGTCGCTACGCCCGTGGGCAGCGCCACGCCCGTGACGCCTGCCGGCACACCGACGCCGATCAGCTCGGGAGGGCAGCGCTGCGAGCTGGTGGTGACAGACGACGACGGCGTTGCGCCGGGCAGCGTGCGGGTGGAGGAGCTGCTGGTGGAGGTGCTGCCCAACCGCGACACCCGCTACACCTACATCCGCGCCTGCGACGTGATCTACGTCGATGTGAACGGCCAGATCATCCCGAACAAAACCTTCGACGGGCCGATCGACGCCTGCTTCCGCTACACCCCAGAGGATGTGGCGCGCGCGGGCGGTAACCCGGCGCGGCTGAAGATCGTCTACTACGACGAGGCGAGTGGCACGTGGATGGAGCTGGAGGTGGTGATCGACGAGGCGGGCGGCCTGGTCTGTGCCAAGCTGCCACGCTCCGGCAAGGTGGCCCTGGTGTTCAGCGCCGGCCCGGTGAGCGGCCTGCCGAACACTAGCGGCAACCTGCCAGACGCCACGCCGGTTGCGGTGGCCGCAGCGCCTGCGGCAGCACCAGTGGCCCCGGCAGCCGAGGCGGCGCAGGCGGCCCCGGCGGCAGCAGCACCGGCAGTACCGGCGGCGGCCCCGGCGGCTGAGGCGGCAGCGGCGCCGGCGGTAGTGGCGCCCGCAGCGGCAGCGCCAGCCGTGGCAGCCAGTGGCGCGAGCGAGCCGGCTGCGGCGGCAGCGCCGACCGAGAGCGGCCCCGGCCCGCTGCTGGCCCTGCTGCTTGGCGTAGCTGCGGCCGTGTTTGCGCTCATCCTGGTGCTGAGCCGCAGCATGCTCTCACGTAGCCGCGACAAGTAGCCAAGGTCTGATGCAAACTCGACGCGACGGGCAGGTTGCCCGCAGATTACGCCGATTTCAGGCCCATTTCTGGCCCCAACGAGGTGCTGGGAGCGGCGGCCCTGGAGGATTTATGCGCTTGCTACAGACGAGCATGCTTATGCTGGTCGGCCTTACGCTAGCACTGGCAGCGTGCTCGGCGCCGTCGGCACCGCCACCGGTGGCAAGCATTCCGACGATCGTTGCGCTCACCGCCACGCCCAGCGCCCCAGAACTCACCTACCAGGTGCAGCGCGGTGAGATCGTGGATCTGCTCGAGCTGCGGGGGCGGGTTGCCGCAGCGGTAGACCAAGACGTCTTCTTCACGGAGCAGGGCTACATCAAGCAGCTGCTGGTGAAGCGCAACGACGTGGTGGCCAGCGGGCAGCTGCTGGCCGAGCTAGATCCAGGCGAGCTGCCCGACCAGCTGGCCCGCGCGCAGGCCGACCTAGCCACGCTGCGGCGCCAGGTGTCCAGCACGCGCCAGCAGCGCAGCTACTCGGTGGAGCTGGCGCGGCTCTCGCTCCAGAACGCGCAGGATCGGCTTGTGCGGCTCCAGACGCCGGCGAACGGGGCGGCGATCCAGAGCGCGCAGGACGAGATCGAGCGCGCGCGGATCAGCTTGGAGAACACGCGCAACAACAGCTCGGCCGCCAAGACCGACGCGAAGCTGGCGGTGGAGCGGGCCACGATTGCCGTGCGCAACCGCCAGGACGAGTACAGCCGGGTGGTCTGGGAGAATGGCAATCGCCCGCTGGAGCAGCTGAACGGCGAGGAGCGGCTGCGCCAGGAGCAGGCCGAGCGGGGGATCGCGGACGCGCAGACGGTGCTGCGGCAGACCGAGATCTCCTACGACCTGGCGGTGCAGAACGAGCAAAACGCGGTGGCCCTGGCCGAGCGCGATGTGAAAGAGGCGGAGCGCGCGCTGGCCGAGGCGCAGAAGCCGCCAGAAGCCTTCGATCTGCGTGAGGCGGAGCGCGCCGTGCAGCAGGCGCAGGTGACGCTAAACCAGGCCAACGCCAACAGCGAGAGCCCAGAGATGCGCGGGCGGATCGAGACGGCGCAGCAGTCGATCGCCGAGATCCAGAAGCAGATCGACTCAGCCAAGATCTACGCGCCCTTCGATGGCGTGGTGGCCGAGGTGGGCGTGAAGCCCGGCGATCTGGCCGAGGCCTACGCCCCGGTGATCAACGTGATCGACCCCGCCCGGCTGACTCTGGTGGTGGCCGAGATCAGCAGCGACGACCTGGCGCGGCTCGGCGCCGGCCAGAAGCTCGAGATCAGCTTCGACCGCTACCCCAGCGAGGCGGTGGCCGGGGTGGTGGAGCAACTGCCCTCCGACCAGGTGTCGGCGGGCTCGCTGGTGCGCCCAGATCGGCTACTGCGGATCGGCTTTAGCAGCGTGGGCCGCAAGCTAGAGGTGGGCGACCCGGCGCTGGTGACGGTGGTCTTTGGGCGTGAGCCGAACGCGCTCTGGCTGCCAAACCAGGCGATCTACCGCTTCGACCAGCGCACCTTCGTGATGCTCCAGGCCGACGGCGGGCCGCGGCCAGTTGATATCACCACCGGCATCAGCACGCCGGACCGGGTGGAGATCCGCTCGGGGCTGCGCGAGGGCGACATTGTGGTGGCGGACCCCAGCCTCCAGTGAGGATACTCTATGGGCGCGCATTGGTACGCCTTGCAGACGCGGGCGCTGAAAGAGGCGTTCGTGGCGCAGCAGCTAGAGGCGCGCGAGCTGGCCGTGTTTTACCCGCAGCTGCACGTAAAGCCGGTGAACCCGCGTGCGCGCACGGTGCGGCCCTTCTTTCCCTGCTACCTGTTTGTGCGCGCCGACCTGGAGCAGGTAGGGATGGCGCCGTTCCAGTACCTGCCGTATAGCCTGGGGCTAGTCTGCTTTGGCGACGCGCCGGCGGTGGTGGCGCCAGCGCTGCTGGTGGAGATCGAGCAGCAGCTGGAGCAGATCAACGCGGCGGGCGGCGAGATCTTTCTGCGGCTACAGCGCGGCGACCGCGTGCAGATCACGCACGGGCTGTTCGCAGGCTACGAGGCGATCTTCGACGGGCGGCTGCGCGACACAGACCGGGTGCGGCTGCTGCTCGACCTGATAGGCTGGCGCCAGGCCGTGATCGAGCTAGAGGTGAACCAGCTGAGATCGCTTGAGTGACGCCATTTTGGATTTTGGATTGCCTTTCAGCTCAACCTACCCTATGGAATTACGCTCTTACTGGAAGATTATCCGCAAGCGGCTGCTGCTGATCCTCGCCATCGGCGTGATCGCGGCGGGGCTGGCGGCGTATGCCGAGTCGCGGCGGGTGCCGCTCTACAGCAGCACCACGACGCTGTTTTTGAACCCGGCCGCCGCCAACCCGCTGCTGCCCTACCAGGCCACCAAGACCGTGGTGGCCACCGCGAATACCTACATCGAGTTTATGCGGACGCGCTCGTTCGCCAGCCTGGTGGCCGAGCAGTCTGGCCTGACCCTGGCGCCGCAGCAGGTCAGCGACGCGCTGAGCAGCCAGTACGTGCCGGACACACAGTTCTTCCGCATCAGCGCCACCTTCACCGACCCAGCGGCGGCCCAGCGCATCGCCGAGACTGCGGCCACCACGCTGATCGCGCAGAACTCCGCGCGCCAGCAGGCCGAGCAGGCCCAGATCCAATCGCAGCGCAACCAGGACCCCGAGCGGCAGCAGCTCACCCAGCTGCGCGACACGCTGCGCGAGGAGCTGGCGCTTTACGGCCAGCGCATCCAGGAAAGCCAGGAGCAGATCGCGGGCCTGGAGCTGCGCCTGCCCTCGGAGCGCAACGACGAGCGACTGGCCGAGGTGCGCACCGAGCTGATCGAGCTACAGCAGTCGCGCACCCAGACGCTCAACAGCCTGGCGCAGATCCAGGCGGCCCTGGTGGGCAGCAGCCCGGCCACCGCTGTCTCCACCGACACGGCGGTGATCGTAGACCAGGCGCAGCTGCCTGGCGCGGCCCTGCCGCAGAACTTCGTGCGCAGCGTGCTGATCTGGCTCATCTTTGGGCTCGGCCTGGGCGTTGCATTAAGCCTGGGGTTGGAGTATCTCGACTACACGGTGCGCAGCCCGGAGACGCTGGAGGGCGTGTATGGCCTGCCGGTGCAGGGCGTGATCGGGAGCCTGGACGGGCGGCGGCGCAAGGGCGAGCGGGGGGCCGACCCTGGCTACCAGCTTACCGCCAGCGAGCCGCGCAGCCCGGCCGCCGAGTCGATCCGCGCGCTGCGCACCAGCGTACAGATCGCGGGGCTCAGCCGCCCCGTGCGCAGCCTGCTCGTAACGAGCGCTGGCCCCGGCGAGGGCAAGACCTTCACCGCCACCAACCTGGCCGTGAGCATGGCCCAGTACGGCCACACCGTGATTCTGGTGGACCTGGACCTGCGCAAGCCGAACCTGCATAGCGTGTTTGGCCTGCCGCGCGAGCCGGGCTTCACCAACCTGGCGCTTGGGCAGGAGGCCGACCTGCTGGCGGCGGCCCGGCCGCAGCTGCGCGCCATCGCCACGCGCCTCAACGGCGCGCTGCGCCGCTCGTCGGCGCTAGACAGCGAGGGCATGCCGCTCTCGATGGCGGGGGCGCAGCGCATGCTGCGCGAGGCCGAGGCGGGCGCGCCCGACCTGGCCCTGCTGGCAGTGGACGCGCGCCAGCAGATCGAGCAGGCCGACGATCTGCTCGCCTTTCTGCGGCCCACCGACGTGCCGAACCTCTCGCTGATCACGGCGGGCACCATCCCGCCCCACCCCTCGGAACTGCTGGGCTCGGCGCGCGCCGCGCAGCTGATGGCCCGCCTCCAGGAGCAGGCCGACATCGTGATCTACGACTCGCCGCCGGCCGGCATCGTCACCGACGCGGTGATCATCGCGCCGCGCGTGGACGCCATCCTGCACGTGGTGCGGGCCGGCGCAACGCGCATCGACCTGATCCAGCGCTGCAAGGCCACCCTGGAGCAGGCGGCGGGCGCCGGCAAGATCCTGGGGCCGGTGCTCAACCAGGTGCGCCTGGCTGATATGGGCTCGTATAGTTACTATTATTACTATGGGTATGGGGAGAAGAAGGGATAGCCGATAGCCGATAGCCGATAGCCGGGCGCTCACCGTCCACCGTCCACCGTCCACCGTCGCCTATCCGTAAGGCATAACAAGCATGTGCGGCATCGCCGGTATAGCGCTTAGGCCGGGCGCGGCGCCCATGGAGCTGGAGCCGCACCTGCGGGCCATGGCGGAGGCCATGCGCCACCGTGGCCCCGACGACAGCGGCTGCTACGTGGCGGACGGCGGTCGCCTGGGGCTGGCCAATGTGCGCCTGGCCATCCGCGACTGCTCGCCCGCAGGGCACATGCCGATGGGCAGCGCCGACGGGGCGACCTGGATCAGCTATAACGGCGAGTGCTACAACGCCGACGAGCTGCGCCCGGAGCTGGAGCGCGCCGGGCACCGCTTTCGCTCGGGCAGCGATACTGAAGTGCTGCTTTACGCCCACCGGGCCTGGGGCGAGGCGGCGCCCGCACGGCTGCGCGGCATGTTCGCCTACGCCTGCTACGACGCGCCCCGCGCCGGTGAGCCCGCCCGCCTGCTGCTCGCCCGCGACCAGCTGGGTATTAAGCCGCTCTATTACGCCGAGACGCCGCAGGCGCTGGTGTTTGCCTCGGAGCTGCGCGCGCTGCTCGCCTCTGGGCTGGTGGCCCGCGCGCTGGAGCCAGAGGCGCTGGCGGCCTACCTGCTGCTCGGCGCCATCCCCGCTCCGCTGACGATCTACCGGGGCGTGCGCGCGCTGGAGCCCGCCAGCGGCCTGACGCTGTTCCCAGATGCGGTGGCGGACGCGCGCCTGTGGCGCTACTGGGAGCTGCCGCACGAGCAGGCGACGGCGCTGTCGCCCGACGATGCCGCCGAGCAGCTGCGCGCGCTGCTGGAAGATGCCGTGCGCTCGCAGCTGGTGAGCGATGTGCCGCTGGGCGCGTTCCTGAGCGGCGGGCTGGACTCCAGCGCGGTGGTGGCGCTGATGCGCCAGGCCACAGGTGGGCCGATCCGCACCTGCGCGCTGAGCTTCGAGGAGCAGGCGTACAG
>JAYUYB010000598.1:0-3345 GCA_043752655.1 Chloroflexota bacterium | reverse complement strand
CCCTGACGATGGTTCAGGTGGCGAAGGATTGGGAGAACGCCGAGCAGCTGTTTAAGGATGGCGGGATCACGCGCTGCAAGGTGATCGGCTTCAACAAGGGCGGCCTGCTGGTGCAGTTTAACCGCATCCGCGGCTTTGTGCCGGCCTCGCAGGTGGCGCAGCTTCACGGCCGCACCGCCGCCGAGGAGCGCCAGCAGGCGCTCCAGAAGATGGTCAACCAGGAGATCCCGCTCAAGGTGATCGAGGTAGACCGCGAGCGCAACCGGCTGGTGCTGAGCGAGCGCAGTGCAACCCAGGAGTGGCGCAAGGCCCAGAAGCAGCGCCTGCTCACCGAGCTTCAGCCCGGCGATGTACTCTCCGGTCGCGTCAACCAGCTCACCAACTTCGGCGCGTTTATCGACCTTGGTGGCGCCGATGGCCTCGCCCATATCTCTGAGCTCAGCTGGCAGCGCGTCAATCACCCGCGAGAGGTGCTCCAGCCCGGCCAGGAGGTGAAGGTGGTTGTGGTCGAGATCGACCGCGACCGTGAGCGGATCGGCCTCTCGATTCGCCAGCTTCAGGCGAACCCCTGGGACACGATCGATCAGCGCTATGCCCTTGGCCAGCTGGTCAGTGGCCCCGTCACCAATGTCACGCCGTTCGGCGCGTTCGTGCAGGTCGAGGAGGCTGTCGAGGGGCTTATTCACGCCAGCGAGCTGGATGTGGACCCCCAGATGCAGCCCCGTGATGTGCTCCAGCCCGGCCAGACGGTCACTGCGAAGGTGATCAGCTTGGACCGCCAGCGCCAGCGCATGGGCCTCTCGCTCCGCCGCATGAGCGAGGGCAGTGACAAGCCCGCCGCAGAGGCCGCCGAGGCCCCGGTGGTCGCCGAGGTGCCCCCCACTGAAGCGAGTGAGTCACCAGTGGTGGTCGAGGTGCCCGCCGCTCCTGAGGTCGCCGAGGCTGACGAGGCATAAGGCAAGCCCGCTGACGAGGAGACAAGGAGACAAGGAGACAAGGAGCAATACGCCTCCCTGTCTCCTTGTTGTTTTACGCGAGCCTATAGCTTTGCACTGCTCCCGGTCTCCCGGTCTCCTTGTCTCCCGGTCTCCTGTCTCCCGGTCTCCCGGTCTCCCGGTCTCCCAGTCTCCCGTTCTCCCGTTCTCGCGCCGGAAAGGAGTTGCGGGATGCGTGTTCTCTCCGCCGATGATGTGCGCCGCGCCGTGCCGATGTCTGCCGCCATCGACGCGGTTGAGCAGGCATTTATCAGGCTCTCCGCAGGCCAGGCCGAGGTGCCACTGCGCGCACACATCGCCACGCCCGAGCGCGAGGCCGTCAGCTTCTTTATGCCCGCGCGCCTCGGCGGTGGCCCAGGCGAGGCCGCCCTTGGGCTCAAAGTTGTGTCGGTCTTCCCGCAGAACGCAGCGCGCGGCGAGCCGAGCATCTTCGCCCTCGTGGCCGTGCTCGATCCTGAGAGCGGGCGTCCGCTCGCCGTGCTCGACGGCACCTACCTCACCGCGTTGCGGACTGGGGCAGCCTCGGGCGTGGCTACGCGCCACATGGCCCGGCCCGACGCCAGCGTGCTCGCCGTGTTTGGTGCGGGTGCGCAGGCGCTGCCTCAGGCGCTGGCGGTGTGCGCGGTGCGGCCGATCGAGCGGATCTGGGTGGTGAATCGTGGCGCCGAGCGGGCTGCTCTGCTCGTGGAGCGCCTGCGCGCGGCGGGCTATGCCGGCGAGATTCTGATCGCTGCAACACCCGCCGAGGCTCTGGCGGAGGCCGATGTGGTCTGCGCTGCCACCGCCTCGCCTACGCCGGTGTTCCGCGACGAGTGGCTGCGGGCGGGCGTGCATATCAACGGGGTGGGCTCGTTCAAGCCGAGCATGGCCGAGCTGCCGGCGGCCACTCTGGCTCGCGCACGCCTGGTGGTCGATCAGCGGCAGGCCGCATGGGCCGAGGCGGGTGAGCTGATTCAGGCCCGCGAGGCTGGTCTGATCGGCGAGGGCCATGTGGTCGGCGAGCTTGGGGAGGTGGCCGCCGGGAGCGTGGTGGGGCGCACCGGCCCGAGCGAGATAACCCTTTTCAAGTCGGTGGGCAACGCTGCCCAGGATGTGGCTGTGGCCGCGCTCGCCCTCGCCCGCGCTAACGCGCTTGGGCTGGGTAGCGAGGTGGAGCTATGATGGTTGTCACGTAGGAGCCGGGCCGCCATTCATCCATTCGTCATCTGCCTGGCCCATAATGCACGGCAGTACGCGCTTGCGCCGTAGTAAGGAGCACTGTTTTGAGGAACATCTGTGTAGTTGGCACCGGGTATGTCGGCCTTACCACTGGGGTCTGCTTTTCCGACCTGGGGAACACTGTCACCTGTATTGAGATTAACAAAGAGAAGCTGGAGCTACTGCGTAGCGGCAAATCGCCGATCTACGAGCCCGGCCTGGAGGAGCTGCAGGAGCGCAACATGCGCGCTGGGCGGCTGCGCTTCACCGAAGATTACACCATAGGCATGGCCGAGGCCGACCTGATCTTTATCACGGTGGGCACCCCGATGGGCGCCGACGGCGCGGCCGATCTCAGCCAGGTGAAGTCCGCCGCCCGCAGCATCGGGCAGCACCTTACCCGCCGCGCCATTATCATCGACAAGAGCACGGTGCCTGTAGGCACCGGCGACATGGTCTCCAGCATCATCGCCGAGCACGCCAGCCCCGACGCCAGCTTCGCCGTGGTCTCCAACCCGGAGTTCCTGCGCGAGGGGAGCGCCGTGGCCGACTTCTTCAAGCCTGACCGGATCGTGCTCGGCTCCACCGACTACGCGGCCGCCGAGGAGGTTGGCGAGCTGCACACGCCGCTGGGCGCCAACATCATCATCACCGACCTGCGCACCGCCGAGATGATCAAATACGCCTCGAACGCCTTCCTCGCCACGCGCATCTCCTTCATCAACGAGATCGCGCAGATCTGCGAGAAGCTTGGCGCCGACGTGAAGGAAGTGGCGCGCGGCATGGGCGCCGACAAGCGCATCGGCCCGCACTTCCTCGACGCCGGGATCGGCTACGGCGGCTCCTGCTTCCCCAAGGACGTGCTGGCCCTGCACCACATGGCCGCCACCTCGGGCTGCCACCCGCAGCTGCTCCAGGCCGTGATGGACATCAACCAGAGCGCGCGTGATCGCTTTGTGGGCAAGGTGCAGACGCTGCTGGGCGATCTGAATGGCAAGGTGGTGGGTGTGCTCGGGCTCTCGTTCAAGCCGAACACCGACGACATGCGCGAGGCGCCGAGCGTGGACATCATCAAGGCGATGCTGGCCGGCGGCGCCCGCGTGAAGGCGTACGACCCCGTCGCCATGGACAACGCCGCCGAGATGCTGCCCGA
>JAYUYB010000597.1:0-8254 GCA_043752655.1 Chloroflexota bacterium | reverse complement strand
GGCGCTGCCCGGCGGCTTCATCGAGCTCCACGAGAGCTGGCAGCACGCCTGCGCCCGCGAGCTGCGTGAGGAGGCTGGCATCACTGTCGCCCCAGAGGCCGTCCGCGACTTTGGCACCCGCTCCACCCCCGACGGCTACCTGCTCGTCTTTGGGCTCGGCCCCACTATGCGCTCGGAGCAACTGGCCTCCTTCTGCCCCAACCCCGAGGCCGAGGCACGCCTCATCCTCACGGTGCCCACCGATCTGGCCTTCCCCGTCCATACCGATATGGTCCAACAGTTCTTCGCCCTGCGCTCGTAAGGGCGCCCCTTGTGGGCGCTTCCCACGAGCATCTCACTCCTCAATCAGGTACACGCTACCTGGGAGCAGCTTGGCCCGCTTCTTGGCCTCCACCGCGCGCTGGGCAACCTCGCCAGGGTGGCTGAAGCTGCGCCGTGCGCTGCTCACCACCGCAAAGGTGATGCTCACCAGCGGGAACTGGGCCGGGCGTCCCTGGCGATCAACCCCGCTGATGTAGCCCCGCGCCCGCGTCGCTGCCTCGTAGAAGAGCGGCGCCGTCTCGTCGAACTGCCGCATAACCGCCGTGCAGATCGCGGCCACCCGCTCCGGCGTCGTGATCAGCACAAAGTCGTCGCCGCCAATATGGCCCACAAAATCGTCCGGGCTGCCGTGGGCGCGCACGGCATCCAGCAGAATCTGCGCCGAGCGCTGGATCACGGCGTCGCCCTTCAAAAAGCCGTAGCTGTCGTTGTAGGCCTTAAAATGGTCCAGGTCGCCGTAGCAGACGGCAAATGGCTGCCCTTGCACGATGCGCTGGCTGATCGCTCGCTCGATCGCCAGGTTCCCCGGCAGGCGCGTCGAAGGGTTCGCGCCACCCTCACGCTCGCTGCGCCGCATCGCCGCCTGCACTCTGGCGCTCAGCTCGTCGGCGCTGAATGGCTTGGTGATGTAGTCGTCGGCGCCGAGCTGTAGCCCGCGCACCTTTTCGGCGGGCGAGTTGATCGCCGACACCAGAATGATCGGCGTCAGCTGCGTCTCCTGCTGCGCCCGCAGCCCGCCTAGCACCGTAAACCCGTCAATGTCCGGCAGCATTACGTCAAGCAAGATCAGGCCGAACTGCTGCTCGCGCACGATCCGCAGCACCTCCGTGCCGCTCTGCACGATCGTCGTCTGGTAGCCCTCGTCCGAGAACTGGAGCGCGATCAGCGCGGCGATGTCGGGCTCGTCGTCTACTACCAGAATGTGCGGCCGATCTTCGCGCCCGGTGCTCCCCGGTCCGATCGCCCGGCCCAGCAGCTCGGCGGCCTGCTCTGGCGGCAGTGTCGGCGCAATCAGTAAAGGCGGGTAGAGCCCCAGCGGCGAAGGCGCAACCGCCATCACGGCCAGCATCACGCCCTTCGTATCTGGGTCCTCCTCCAGCACGCGCAGCACCATCTCGCTCTGCGCATCCAGCCTGGGATCGAGCAACACCAGCGACGGTCGCAGCTCGCGGGCACGGTCGACACCCTCCGCCGAATCGCTCACAAGCAACACCTCGTGGCCCTGGGCGCGCAGCGCCTCGGCCACCCGTGCCGCCGCGCTTGTCGCCGCCGCGATCACCAGCACATGGCGCTTCTGCTCCGGTGTCGCACCCAGCTCCGGCGAGCGTGGCTCCAACCTATCAAGCGGCACAGGCGCGCTCGCGGCTAGCGGGCCACTGGCGGGCGCCAGGCCCGCGCTTGGTAGATCCGCAAGCGGCAGCACGATCACGATCTGCTCGCCCCGTACGCTGGCGCCCCGCAAGATCAGCTCGCACACCGCCCGCAGGCGCTCCACGCTCCGCTCCATGGCCAGTAGCAGCAGCGTCAGATTCGGATCCGCGTCGTCCTGGAGCCGTCGGCCTAGCAGCCCCACCGCGCCCTGAAGCGTTGTGAGCGGTGATAGCAGCGCATGGACGAGCGTATCACGCTCCGGGGGCTCCACGCTCATCGCAGGCCCTCGCTCACGCCCAGTGCCGTGTCGACCGTGCTGATCAGACGCTCATAGCTCACCGGCTTCTCCAGATAGGCTTGCACGCCCAATGTGTAGCCGTGCGAGCGCGCCGCCTCGCTCAGATCGTTCGCGGTGAGAATGATCACCGGGATGTGCGCCGTCTCCGGACTCGCCTTGAGCCGGCGCAATACCTCGAAGCCGTCCAGCCCTGGCATCTGGACATCCAGCAAGATCAGATCGGGGCGCTGCGTGTCGGCGGCGGCCAGAGCGCTGTAGCCATCGCCCACGTTGCTCACGCGCAGGCCGTGGTGCTGCAGCAGCCGCACCAGCACCGGGCGCACGTGCGGGTCATCGTCTACCACCAGCACGCGCGGGCGGAGCTCGGCCCGCAGCTGCGCCGCCCGCGCCACCACTGTTGCCGGGTCAGACTGCTGAGGCAGCGCATCTACCCCACGCGGCAGGTCGGCCGGCGGGGCATCGCTAAGCAGCAGCACGGGCAGCTGCGCAGTGGCTGCTTTGGCCCGTAGCTGGCGTAGCAGCGCCTCGTGCTGCGCGCTTAGCGCGGGGCCTAGCAGCAGCATGTCCGCCTCCATCGTGTTGATCAGCAGCTCGAGCGAGGCCGCGTCTGCCGCTGGCTGCGGCTCCCATCCCTCTGCCAAGAAGGCGTCGTATAGCGCATCACGCACACGATCCTCGTGCTCCAGCACAAAGATCCGTGGCGCACCGCTACGCTCGGTGCCGGGCACCAGCGGCAGCGTGAAGCTAAACGTGCTGCCCTCGCCGGGTCGGCTCTCAAGCCATATACGGCCGCCCTGCTCCTCCACCAGCGCCTTGCTGATCGCCAGGCCAAGGCCGCTGCCGCCCACCTCGCGCGTCGTCGAGCTGTCGATCTGCTGGAACTTCTGAAAGAGCCGCGACTGCTGCTCCAGCGCGATGCCCCGCCCCCAGTCCTGCACGGCAAACGCTACCATCTGGCCGTCGCGGCGGGCGCTCAACACCACGCGCTGCCCCGGCAGCGAGAACTTGATCGCGTTCGATAGCAGGTTTACTAGGATCTGCACAGAGCGATCTTTGTCGGCCAGCACTTTCGGCAGCCAGGGCGATACGTGCACCTCCACGCTGCGCCCCCGACCATTGGCGAAGGCGCTCATCTCCGCCGCTCCGCTTAGGCACAGCTCCTCTGGACTCAGCTGCTCGCGCCGCAGCTGGATGCGCCCCTGCTCGATCCTGGCAATATCCAGGATGTCGTTGATCATGCGGATCAGACGCTCGGTGTTGTTCAGCGAGATGCCCAGCAGCTCAAGCCCCCGCGGCGGTAGCGCGGCAGCGATACCCGGTCGCTCGCCACCCGGCGGCCCCAGCACAAGCTGCAGCGCCCCCTGGATGCTGGTAAGCGGCGTGCGTAGCTCGTGGGAGACAGTCGATACAAAATCGTTCTTTATCCGCTCCACCTCGCGTTCCCGCGTGATGTCGCGAAACACCAGCAGGCGCCCCAGGTAGCGGTCGTGCGGATCTAGCACCGGCGCGGAGTAGCACTGCAGCAGGCGCGGCTCCGGGCTAAGGATGTGAAACTCCTCCACCGCACGCTCGCCCTGCGCGCGCAGCAGCTGCCCCAGCCAGCCATGAAAGCGCTGGCCGTCCTCGAAAATGCGCGTAAACAGGCTGCCTATCTGGTCGAAGCTCTTGCCCACCAGATCACGCTCCGTAAGCCCAAAGAAGAAGCGCGCCCGCCGGTTCACAATCATCGGGCGCCGGTGCTCGTCGAGCATCAAGATCGCGTCGTTGCTCGCGTCCACCACCGCACGCGTCCGTTCCCTATCGGCGCGCGTCTGCGCAAAGAGCCGTGCATTCTCGATCACCACAGCTGCCTGGCGGGCGAGCACGCTCAACAGCTGCACCTGCTCCTCGCCCACGGCACGGCCTGGCGCGGCCACCACCTGCAACACTCCCGTAAGCCAGCCACCCGCAAGCAGCGGCACGCTCACTAGCTGCGCGGCCCCAAGCTCGCGCAACGCCAGCGCCAACGGTTCCGCCGACGCAGCATCAGGCTCGGCCGCGCTCACTGTATGCGCCGGTAGGCTGCGCCGCACCGTCTCGCGCGCATGCTCCAGCGTGCTTTCGAGCAGGGGTGGCTCCCACAGCACAGCTGGGTCGTGGCCGTAGCTGCTCTCCGGGCCGCGCGCCCAAAGCTCCAGCGCTACCCGCTCCGCAGGCTCGTCGTACAAGTAGATCGCCCCGCCTCCAAGGCGCAGCACCACGAGGATCTGGCTCAACATGGCGCCAAGCAGCCGATCCTCCGGCGTACCATAGAGCAGCCCACTCTCGCTCACGGCGTGTACTGCGCCCAGCAGTTGCTGTGTGTGCTCCACATGGGCAGCAGCAGTGGCCTGCCCACGGGCGCAGCGATCCAGCGCAAAGCCCGCATCCTCGGCAAGCGCCAAGGCGGCCTGCTCCCAGCCTGCCTGACGAGCCTCATCTGGCCATGCTAGCACCAGCACAGCGTGCAGCCCCGCCTCGCCAGCCACAGCCACAAGCTCAAGTGCGGCGTGCGTTGCGGGCTGCCACGTCAAGCGCTGCCCCCCAGACACATGCCGCACAGCGCGCAGCTGCGTAAGCCAGACGCCATCCAGCAAGAGCAGATCGGGTGGCGCGTCGCCGCCGCCAGCCACCCCTACAAGCTTCAGCCCAGCGTGCAGCTCAGGCTCGTCTGGCACCGCGTACAGCGCCGCCGCCGCGCAGCCCGTCGCCGCACGTGCAGCATCAAGCAGGGCACGCTCCACATGCGCGGCGTGTTCGGCACGGGCAAATACACGGCCCGCAGCGTACAGCGCGTGGAGTTGCAGCGCATCAGGGTCGCGCAGCGCGTCGTGCTCGGCGGCGAGCACCCTCGGATTGCTAGCATGCAACGGCTCAACCATGATGATCTGCACTTACACAAGCTGCGTCCAGCTGCGCTCACTCTGCAATCTGCAATCTGCAATCTTGCCTTACCGCCCTTCCCCAAGGATCTCGCGGATCTTCTGCGCCAGCTTGAACACATCAAAGGGTTTCACAATATAGCCGCGCGCGCCAATCGCCAGCCCATGCTGTACCTCGATCTCCTGCGACTTCGCCGTCAGAAAGATCACTGGCAGTAGGTGCGTGCGCGCGTCGGCCTTAAGCCTGGCACACGCCGTGAAGCCATCCACGCGCGGCATCATCACATCGAGCAGCACCACATCAAAGGCCTCCCTCTGCGCTACATCCACCGCCGCCTGACCATCCGCCACGGCCACGACGCTACAGCCCGCGTCTTCCAGCGCCAGCCGTGTAATAAACTGGATGTCGGGCTCATCCTCGGCTAGCAGCACTCTCATTGATCGCCGTCTTCCATCAGCGCAAGCTGCCGGGCCACCTCTTCGATCGCGATCCGCTGCTTGCGGTAAAAGTCCGACTCGCTCATCGCCAGACGATTGGCCACGTCGCGCACGGTCTTGCGCTGGAGGAAGCGCCCATCAAGCATGTTGTAGAGCAGCCACTCCTGGGCCGAAGGATCGAGCTGGCTATCGGGGCGCAGGTTACTGATCGCCTGGCGCAGCACCGCCTGGAGCGCGCGCGTGGAGCTGCCGCCTTGGCTCTGGAGCATACGTCGCACCGAGCGCATGCTGAGCAGCGGGCTCTCGGCCAGCTTTGGCCCGCCCCAGAACTGTGTGAGCGCATCCTTCACCAGCTGCGGGAACTCCGAATGCATCACCACGTCGCCGTCTAGCTCCGAGAGTGTCACCGGCGTGGCCTGCTCCAGCCTGCTGGTAAGCTGCTGAAGCGACTGCATCTCAGGGCCAAGGCCGCGCAGGGCGTCAAAGATGCGCTGCTGCATCTCCGTGGTCGAGAGCGCAAGCTCCATCTGGTGGGCGAGCACGCTGATCAGCTGGCGCGTCTCCGGCTCCAGGCCGCCCCCGCGCCGCAGCTGTTCGGGCGGGTAGGCCACGGCGAGCGCGCCAAGAAAAAGATCGTCGGGGCTACGCAGGGGCAGTAGGCAGAAACCGCCGCACGAGAGGAAAGCGTCGGTGGGCGGCAGGCTATCACGCGCGCGCAGCGGCAGCTGCTCCAGCTGAGGGGTCAGCTCCGCCAGCGGATACTCTGCCACGAAGCGCTTTACCTCATAGCGCGCCCCGCAGATAGCGCGGATCGTGAAGGCGCCATCGCCCGCCGCGATCACAAAGCCCGTATCCACCTTGAGTGCGCCACACACCGCCAGCAGCGAGTTTTCTAGCAGCACGCGCAGGTCGGTGCGTGTAAAGGTACTCCGGGGCAAATTACGCAGGTAGTCGATCTCCTCCTGATCCTGCCGGTAAATCAGCGCGTCGAGATAGGGCTTCACACGGCCCACAAAGATCGGCATCAGCACCGTCATAAGCATCACGCCAAAAGTAAGCAGCGTATCGCTCGGTAGGTCAAGCAGCCGCTCCAACAGCGGGATGGCCTGCATAAAGAGAATGATCGTGATCCCAATAAAGGGGCCGTAGAGCCACCAGCGTAGAAAATCCTGCTTGATCAGGCGGTCTGGCAGCAGCACACCCTGGAAGGCCACCGAGTAGGTCATCACCGTCACCATGATCGCCACCGTGAGACTCGCAAACGCCTGAAGCACCAGGATGGCGCTAGTGGGTACGGCGGAGGGCGCACCGATCACGAGGAACGGAAACACCCCGATGCCTGGGGCGGCGAAGGTGGCCCCGAGGTAGATCAAGCGGCGGCGCTGCGTAAAGGTGAGGGCGCTGCGCTGCGATTGGACGATCGCCCAGAGCGTAACAATCGCGCCGGTGACGAAGAAGAGGCAATAGACCCAGAAGAGCGGGCCGGCCCGAAACTGGGCTATCGGGCCGCTCGGCAGCCCCTGGCGCACAATCAGGTTTGTGCCAAGCGCCACAAGCAGAAAAAAGCTCACGCTGCCGGCATAGGCCAGGTAGACCAGGCGGCGCGCAGCGTGGGCAGCAGGCTGCCGGTCGGTGAGCGCGAGCAACGCGTTGGCGAGGTGAATATAGGCGGCTGGGACTACGGCGATGCCGAGCCACTGGGCGCGACCGAGCACCTCAAGCGTGCTAGAGCGGCGGGCGAGCGGCAGCAGCATGTCGCCGCTGTAGACCACCACCACACCGCCGAGGAGAACGAGCAGGGCGCGAGCGATGTCGTTGCGCCAGTTCTGCATAGCGATATACGCCAGCAGCGAGAAGGTGACAATGAGCACCGCAGCAGAAAGCAGCTGGTTGAGTTGCTCGAGGATCGTTGTCATAGCACTACAGCGACTGGCAGGCGCCAAAAACGCGCCAAAGGAGAGAGATGGGCCTGGCACATGACGAGCAATGGCGTACAGCGGGCAGGCGCGAGATGGCCGGTGGCGGCCAGATCCAACCTAAATTATACCATAGCGCGCTTTCGCGTCCTGGCCAGCCGATTCCGCGCTATGCTATAATCTCCTGCGAGTCCGGCGCCACAGCCGGGCTGCCCCCCAGTCGAGGGTATCCGTATGCACGTTAGCGCCCGCAGCCTCCCCAACCTTCTCGGGCTTCTCCGCATCATCACCACCCCACTGCTCTTCTGGCTTATCAGTATTGAGCACCCAGCGGCCTATCTTTGGGCCGTGCTCCTGCTCTTACTCATGGCCCTAAGCGACTTAGCCGATGGCAGAATCGCGCGCCGACTCAACGTGGTCTCACCCTTGGGCATCTTTCTCGACACCATCAGCGACAAGATTTTCGTTACCGGCGCGCTGATCCCAATGGTCCAGATCGGTCTGCTCTCGGGCTGGGTGGCCTTTATCATTATTGTGCGCGAGTTCATCGTCTCTGGGCTGCGTTCGTTCGCAGCTGCCGAGGGTGTCGTCATCTCCGCAGGCAGGCTGGGCAAGCAGAAGCTCGTGATCCAGGTTACCGCGATTGTGTGGCTGCTGCTAGCGGCGAACGCCGAGCAAGGTGGGCTCTTTGGAAGTCTTTTTGGCAGCGCACTCAATGGGCTCCTGAGCATCTGGTGGGTCGCCATGGCGCTTGCCGTAGTCTGGACTCTAGCCTCAGGGGCAGAATACATATGGGGCGCGTGGCCGCTGCTGCAGAGCAGCTGGGCGCCACGTACCGTCACCGAGGCCGCCGAGTAAGCGCCTGACGCACAAAAAGACGCCGCTTACCTAAATGGTAAGCGGCGTCTTGTTTTTGGAGAGTGCGTAGACCTACGTTCCCAGGGCTCAGGCCCCAGTAGCATCGGCGCTGCGGCGTTTCACGACCCGGTTCGGGATGGGACGGGGTGGTT